>NZ_JBFTQB010000640.1:0-5845 GCF_056398785.1 Paenibacillus sp. 01T422
GCCACGGAGAGTGCAATGCCGCTCGATGCCGAGTTGACGACAACGGCAGCTTCGGAACCAAGAATTTTCGCGATATAATCGCCTGCTTTATCAACAAGATCAGCAATCTCAACGTAATTTTGCCCGCCGTGTTTCATAGCTTCCATAACGGTGTCGGTCGGAGCGGATACCCCGAGAATACTCATGCGTCCACTTGCATTGATGACACGTTTAAGACCGTATTTAGCATTTAATGAGAGCGCCATTTACAACTACTCCTTTAGATTGAATTGTTCGATCTGCCGTACGTGTGTCTCCTTCAGAGTCAGTGAGTTGAATCTCTTCATTCTGAACGGTAAAAAGTGTGAGATTTGCTGTATCTCCAACCCTAATTCGACCAAGCTCCGGTTTGTTCAGCCAGTTTGCAGCATGCGTAGTCACAGCGGCAATGACCTCTTCGAGCGAGTAGCCCAGATACAGAAATTTCGTCAGCACATGGGACATACTAAAAACAGGACCATTCAGACGATTCCCGCGATAAATATCCGTTGAGATCGTGTCCAAACCGATATGATGTTTTTTCGCGGTTTCCGCAACTTTGAAAGAAAAGCTAGCTGTGCCGTGTCCGACATCCAGATGTACGCCTCTTTCAATCGCTTTCGTAAGCACATCCAGGGGCTTTCCTTCATCATCAAAAAGATTATTAGCCTTCCCATTCAAATAATGGGTAATGATATCTTTCTTTTCCAAAAGCGAAATGACCTCTTCGATGCTGGGCGGTCCAGAACCAATATGAACCATCAAAGGAAGAGAGGTTGCTACTGAAAGTGCCCGTGCAGCACCAGCTTCCGGCGTCAACAATCGTGGTGACACCTTGTTTGATACCGATCTCATCGATTTCATCACCGTAGGGATCAAAGGCAGGGAAGGCATGAACGTGCATATCAATCCAACCGCTTGAAACATAGGCGCCTGAGTAGTCAACGATCTGTTTTCCTTGTCCCTGCCCGGGACTAGTCAATTCCGCAATTTTCCCGGCTTCGATTACAACATCGAGAAATTCTCCGTTTACTTGCCTAACATTGTGTAGGACGAATCGCTCCTGCATGCCTGTCACCTTTTTCCATAAATCGAATTATGAACGCTTTCACTAAGTCTTCCTTCTAAGTTCTCCTTCTATGTAGGAGAAGGTTCTAAATTATAGAATTGAATATAACGTTATAATGTTAGATTAGCATATTGCATGGATTAAGTAAATATAACGTTATAATGTTTGTGATGGTAATTATGCCATGGTTTTGAAGACACTTTGGCATATTGGTGTGGGGGGAGAGACGCTCGCACATATACAGAAAGAAGCTGCCTGTGATTGCGGCAGCTCCTTCATTTAATTAGTCTATGATTTGAAGAATATCATCAATTTCTTTGCGAGCCAATTTGCCCGGGCGATCCTTCGGATGACCGAGGGAAATGACCATATTAATCTGGCACTCTTCCGGAATGTTCAGATACTCGCGAATTTGATCTTGAGCCAGCAAAACAGGCCCAGTCATCGGACACGTCGCGAGACCTCTTGCATGCGCGGCAAGCATCAGATTCTGCGAGGCTAGGCACGAGCTTTTAATTCCTTCTTCGGCCCATACCGCATCTTCAACAAGCTCGATCGGATCGAAAATCCGGTCGCGGAACTTGGATTCGTAAGGTGTTGCTAAACAAATGATCAGCACAGGAGCATTGGAAAACGCAGTAGCATAAGGTCCAAATGACTTCACAAGAAGGCGTGCTTCCCGGGAGAGACCTTTCTGCTCGGCATCAGACGCCCTGAGATGAAGCTGATCCCATGTTAATTGTTCAATATGTTTAATCTTTTCTGTATTTCGTATCGCAATAAACTTCCACGTCTGGGAGTTCGTATCGCTTGGCGCATAACGAGCGCAGTCGATAATTTCTCGAATATCTTCGGTCGCGACTTCCTGATCTGTAAAATTACGAACGCTGCGGCGCTCTAACACAATAGTTTTAAAATCTTCATAATTCATAAAAAACAATTACCTGCCTTTGCTACATCATTTTCGTCATCATTATTACTTGGTCCTAAGACTATAGTATAAAACAGTTGTCACTGCAGCACAACCGTATCTCCTTCTTGGAGACCCTTGAGGACCTCCGTTTTTTCAGGTGTTTCCAAGCCAATCTCGATTTCACGACGTTCTGTGCCTTGCGGAGTCTGCAGCATGACGTAGTAGATATCCTTCTCGTGCATGACAGCTAGCGTGGGAACGACTGTTGTTCCGCTCTTTTTCTCTGTCTCGATTGTCCCGGAAAGACTGAGTCCTGCGATAAGCTGCTCGTCTGGTTCTAGAGAAATGGTAACCTCGAACTGCGCAGAAGCGGACCCTTGATCAGTGCCTGCTTTTGCAAATTTGGAAACCTTCTCAACCTTGCCTTGCAGCTTTTTCTGTTTCAGGGCTTCCACTTTTACTTGTACGGACATACCTGGCTTGATTCGGAAAACGTCAAACTCGCCAACCGCACAAACGAGCTGAAGCTTCGTCAAATCCACGATTTTACCGATTCGTACGCTCTCTTCAACAGACTTAGGGATTTTGGAGGAATCCTCGAATAAGAAGATGCCGTCTTCAGGTGAAATAAAAGTTGCCTGTTCTACTTTCTCTTGCTTTTTTGTCAGCTGCAATTGAATGGATTCATCGTTTACCTGATTCAACTGCTCCTGGATTCTGCGTCCTTCGGAAGCAGCGAATCGTGACCGAGAATCATCCTCGCTGACGGCGCCAGCCGGAATGCTGGTTGCTTCTCCTTCCGGCCCAGCTGCTTTAAAATTCGCAAGATCAGCCTCAAGCTTCTGTTTGTTCAAATTGGATTGCAAAGACGCGATTTCACTTTTCAGTGGTGTGGCATCAAGCTCAAACAGCAGCTGCCCCTTTTTAACTTGAGCACCGTCCGTGATCTGCCAGGCTTTAATTTCGCCGCCAAAAGGTGCGTATACACGTGTTTCCTTCTCATAAGAGGACTTTCCTTTTACTTCAACACTGTTTACAAGGTCCTCTTTGGTTACTTTAAACTGCAGAGCGCCGGGAGAAACGGTGTTGTCCGTATTCGCGCCCTTCATGGCTCTGGGATGGCTGGATATGTATAAAAAGCCGCTAATACCGCAGATCAGGAGGGCTGTTAGTAGCAGCATCCATGTTTTCTTTTTCCTCATGCTAGGTAAACTCCTATTCTCGTTTAATTGCTGTCAACGCGTCCGTGCGCGATGCTTTAATAGCGGGATATAGCCCTGAAAGAACGCCGGTCATGACAGCGAAAAACAGGCCGACTGGAAGAATCCAAAAGGAAATAAATAAAATTTCAGCGGGCTCTCCGGCATTAGATCCGAATCGAATAATGATTAGATTGATTCCCCATATAACCCAATAAGAAAGCATAATACCAACAAGGCCGCCTAACATGCCCAAAAGCGACGATTCCACAATAAACATGTTGCGGATTTGTTTTAAATTCGCACCCAGCACTTTCATGATGCCAATCTGTCTCCTGCGTTGATGCGTGGACATCGTCATAGCAACAACAATGGAAATCGAGGCTACGAACAGCACGAAAAGACCGACACCCGTTAGCAGCAATCGAACGATAACGAATTCACCTTTCATCCGATCTTCTTGGTATAAATTAGTTTGCGTATTGAGCTGGAGTTTTTTTATCCACTCATCCACTTGCTTAACATTGACGCTGTTGTCGATTTTCACTTTCACTTCGGAATATTGAACGCGACCGTTTTGTGCTGACTTGTTCAGGGCCTCCAACATTTTCTGGCCGGTTTGCGGTGAGACATAAGCCGTTTTGTTTCCCTGCAGCATGGAATCCGGCAGACCATCCGGTTTTTTCAATATACCCGTAACTCGAAGTGTTACTTCCTTCGGTTCGGCCAAAGTTGTCCCTGAATTCCCGCCAGATTGCTCTTCAAAGTTATTTGATTTGAGCAGCAATTGTTTCTGATAAAGTGGATAAGGGATCGCGCCCATTTGACGGTAAGTTTCAGACTGTTCCTTGGTTGGATTCTGCTGCATCAGCTTATTTCTAGTTTCTATCGTCTTGGCATCCATAACGCCGAGGGTTGTCCCGTAACTGAGCACAATATGGTTGTCTTGATTACTAGCTCCGCCTTGCTGAAATTTGGAGTCGAAATCTTCTAGCGCACTTAGCTCAGTAGCAATCAAATGAAGATAGCTTTGCTTGCCATCATCAACGGTGAAGCTGAACTGTCCTAAGTCTTGAAAACTAGCAACGGATTTTACATGTGGAAAAGTACGAATAAGATCGAGCTTGCTCGTTGTTAGTTTAGGAGGGCTATTCGGATCATTGTTTTGATCCGTAATTGTTATTTCATCGGTTTTGAGATAAAAGCTCATTTGTTTCTGACTATAGTGTTGAATAGACTTACCTTCCAGCAAGTATCCGTCGCGAAGTTGTAAAATTCGCTGCGTTCGGCGCGCTACCTCGTGCTCATGAGTAACGATAACAAAAGTGATGCCCGAATTTTGATTTAAATCGATGAGCAAATCGATGATCTCGGCTTCTGTCTTCGTATCTAGATTACCGGTAGGTTCGTCGGCAAAAACGATGGCAGGTTTCGTAATGAGGGAGCGAGCAATACTGACGCGCTGCTGCTGTCCGCCGGATAACTGTGAGGGAAATAAATCCGATTTATCACCGATACCGACTTTTTGCAGGAGCGCCATAGCTCGTTGTTTGCGTTCTGAGGCGGCTACACTTTGAAAGACGAGGGGCAGCTCTACGTTCTCACGGACGGTTAAATGTGCTATTAATTCATAAGATTGGAAAATGAAGCCGATATGCGTCCTTCGAAATTCCGCCAAGCGGTTTTCGCTCATTTTCTCAATGGCATGTCCTGCGATGCTAATACTTCCTCGGGTGGGCTTCATCAAGCCCGCCATTAAATTTAGCAGTGTCGATTTCCCGGAGCCTGAGCTCCCGAGCAAAGCGACCATTTCACCTTGCTMTACCCGGAAACTAAGTTCATGCAGAACGGGAGTATCCTCTTGCCCTGTGCGGAAACTATGAGATAACCGTTCAATGGCTAACACGTAATCATTCCCTTCAATAAAAAAACTATCTGCTACCCGGCAAGCGACCATCGTTTTGGAATAAATGTGTAGCAAGGAAACCGATCGCTGCAACAATCGATAAACAGCCGGCAATGACGTAGACCGTGCTTCCCCCTGCAGCATCATAGATCCAGCCGCCTAACGTTCCGCTGATTAATCCAGCGATGCTTGACCAAGCCACTGCAAATATCGCTTGTCCGGACGAGCGGTATTCATCGGGTATAATTTGGCTCAAATAACGATTGGCCGTAATGAGAAATACACCGAATGTTAAGCTATGCAACAGCTGAACACCAATGATCCAAGCGGGATTATGGATAGACCCCATAATGAAAAAGCGCAGGGCATAAATAATTCCCGCAAAGGCAAGAAGCGGCAATTCTTTAAAGCGGTGCCCATGTTTGCTAAGAAAGAAGAACATGGGAATTTCACTTAGTGCAGAAGCCATCCAAGCGTAACCGATCACGGAGTCAGAAGCGCCTAGCTGCCGCATATAAAGGGCCAGGAAGCCATCATTAAAGCGATGAGAGACTGACATGATGATGATCAGGGTTAAGAACCAGACAAACTTCTTCGAACGCAGAATGCTCAGCATGCCGCCTAAAGCCATTTTTTTGCCACTTTGACGCGCATCCTTTAAGAAGAAAACAAGGATTAACGTGCAAACAATCGTGAACAAACACAGAATTGGCGTGAGTCCTGTCCCGTAGTGTCTAAGC
>NZ_JBFTQB010000641.1:0-3832 GCF_056398785.1 Paenibacillus sp. 01T422
CGGTTCGCACACCTAGACGATGTGCTTCATTTTTCATGGTTTCTCGAAGCTCGGGTTGCACAAATGTATAGGCAACAAAGCCCCCAGCTGCAGCTGCTTCCTGCAGCATTTGAACGATTTCACTTTGTTGGCTGATATGACCGTAACGCTTGATTCTCATCTGTTCGGAATTGAATTGACGAACGGTGGCTCTGGCAACGGCATCGGCAGTTTCTCCAATTGAATCTGAGCAAATAAACAGCTGCTGTTGTTCGGTCACTCTGCACCTCCCCTTTGAACCTACTATACGTGAAATTATACCAAAAATGCAAAAAAACCTCTATCCTTTAAAGCGATACAGGTTTTTCGCTAGATTGCTATTGTTTTTTAAGAATTTTAACTGCTTTAGCTGGGAGTGAGATGGTGTTTTCTATAGGCTGATTGGTTATCATGTTTGTTGTTTTGACAGCACCTAAGTCCACGGTTGCCTCATGATCATTGTGATTCAGAAGAAATATATAGGTGTCCGTATTTCGGGTTCTAGTTGATACCTCTACACCTGAAACAGGTGCTATCGGCGCACTAATTCCCTTGTTTTCGCACAAATTGCGAATGAGTCCTTGTAAAAATGAGGGCTCCGGACTAGTAGCTACATACCACGCTTGACCTGATCCGTATGTATTTACAGTAAGTGCTGGCATTCCTGAATAAAAGTCACTGCCGTACACGGCTTTGACCTCTGCACCTTCTGAATGGATTAGGTCACAAAGTACTCCGCATTGATATTCGCCTTTCAATTCTCCCCACTGTTCGCTCATAACGATTTGGTTGGACTGGTCAGGGAACAAGGCATCAATTTCTTCAGCCCAAATCCCGAGCACTTTACGTAATTCACCAGGATAGCCACCTAAGGTGACGATATCATTCTCATTGACGATGCCGCTGAAGAATGTGGTGAGGAATATCCCACCTGCGTGAACAAAGTCTTCAACCCGCTTTGCATAACCCTTTTTAACCATGTAGAGAACTGGTGCAATAACGATGTCATAGCTGGATAGATCGGTTTCAACACCTATCATATCTACTTGGATGTTTTGCTGGAAAAGAGCGTCATAGTATTTGTGGACTTCATTCACATATTTAAGAGCTACGGTTGGCCMACTGGAAAGTTCAACTGCCCAACGGTTTTCCCAATCAAATACGATGGCGACTTTCGCTTCGACTCTGGCATCTAGCAGCTTATCTGAAAGTATCTGCAGTTCAGTCCCCAGTTCCGCGCACTCCCGAAATACTCGCGTATTCTCATGACCGACGTGCTCGATGACGGCTCCGTGATATTTCTCACATGCTCCGACCGACCTTCGAAGCTGGAAGAACATGACTGTATCCGCACCGCGAGCCACGGCTTGATAACTCCAAAGTTTCATAACCCCTGGGCGCTTGAGTGAATTGTACGGTTGCCAATTCTGCTGGCTTGGCGTCTGTTCCATCAGCATAAATGGTTGCCCTTGTTTTAACCCCCTCATAAGGTCATGCGTCATAGCTGTTAAGCTGATCGGCGTGTCCAAGGACGGATAGTTATCCCATGAGATCACATCCAAATATTTGGCCCACTTGAAATAATCTAATTCTTTGTATAATCCCATTAAATTGGTTGTGATTGGGAGATCAGGCGTATGCTTTTTGATAGCGTTGTATTCAAGCTTATAGCACTCTAGCATGCTATCAGACATGTATCTGCGATAATCCAGGGAAATGCCTTGGAAGTTGGTATTATCAACTCCCCATTCTTCAGACAAAGCATTGGGAGATACGATTTCTTCCCACTCATAAAAGGTGTGGCCCCAGAAACTTGTATTCCACACTTTATTTAATTTTCCAATTGTCGTATAGCGATCTTGCAGCCAACTTCGGAATCCATCTGCACATTGCTCACAGTAACAATACCCGCCATATTCATTTGAAATGTGCCAGATTAAGATAGCAGGGTGATTCTTATAACGTTCTGCCAGCTTCTCAGCGAGGAGCGAGGAGTATTTACGGTATGTAGGGCTGTTTGGACAGGAATTGTGTCTTCCTCCAAACTTACGTTTCCTTCCTTCGAAATCAACACGAAGAACATCCGGATAGTTACGCGCCATCCAAGCAGGGTGTGCCCCTGTGCTCGTAGCTAAACAAACATAAGTGCCCTTCTCATAAAGCTTGTCTATGATTTCATCTAGCCATTCAAAGTCATATGTTTCTTCATTCTTTTGCAATTTGGCCCACGAAAAAACATTAACAGTCGCTACATCAATTCCCGCAAGCTTAAACATACGTAGATCTTCATCCATGATTTCTTTATCCCATTGCTCGGGATTGTAGTCTCCGCCGTACCAAATTTTGGGGAGTTTCTCATTGATCATGCTGCCACCTCATCAGATTGGATAAAAAATATAAGAATAATTCCATTGTATTGGATTATTTTTCATCTTAAAATATAATATTTTTACATGCTCATATAATAAAATGGAACAGGTGACCTTCCCCATGCACAAAAGATATGAATTAACTCCTTCAACTGCGCAACCGTTTCCAATTTATATTGAGAGTATTGGACATCATGAAGATCAGGAAAAGTTGGTCAGGCCTGAGGGCTTCCCTTGTTATCATTGGCTTCAAACCTATGCCGGTGAAGGGGAGTTCGTATTAGATGGAAAAAAATATTTACTGCCGGAAGGAACAGGTGTTTTAATGCTCCCGGGAGTTCCTCATTCTTATTATGCTGTTACGGAATTATGGTGCACACAGTATGTCACTTTTGGCGGARCTTGTATGGAAGCTATCCTTGGCACTTTAGATTTATTAGATTCTGCTGTTTATAAATGGGACTTGAATGGACCGATGCAAAAGGTAATTGGTCAAATTATTAAAAATATGGATGCTGGTTCCGAGTACTCTGGGTATGACGCCTCGGCTGATTTATATCATTTTTTCATTCAGCTTAAAAAGCATGGGCAGCTCAATAACCGCACCTCAATTCGCAATCAAATTGCCCATTTGCAGCCTCTATTGATGTGGCTTGAAGTTCATTATCATAATCCAGATACTAGTCTTGAAGCAATGGCTGAAGTCTTAGCCATAACCCCTCGGCATATGAACACGTTGTTTCAACACGCTTTTGGGCTCTCGCCTTACTCCTATTTAATTCGCATGAGGCTCCGTAAATCCAAAGAAATGTTGATTCACCAGCCTGCGAAAACAGTCAAGGAGGTCGCAAGGCACGCTGGGTTTCGCGATACAAGTCATTTTGTGGCCAGCTTTCGCAAGCACGTCGGATTAACACCAGAAAGGTTCAGACAGATGAATTAGCTAACCTAATAGGATATACTAAAAATATAGTTACTATTTTTTCATCGAAGGAGTTTGAGACATTTTATGATAATAGAGATTTTTGAAGATATTGTGTGTCCTTGGTGCCGCATTGGCAAAAAGAATATGGAGGATGCGCTGGCCGATTTTACTGCGGAACCGGTTGAAATTCACTTCCGCGCTTTCCAACTAGATCCTTATACACCAATGGAAGGCTCTCCGTTCCGCGAGGTAATGCGCCAAAAGGTCCGCGCAGACGAGGATCGATTAAACGGCATGCTGCAGCAGGTTACTCAAGCAGGTATGTCCTCCGGCTTACATTTTGACTTCTCCAAAGTTGAGAAAATGCCGAATACGCTAAAAGCTCACCAGTTGATAGCTATTGCGCCCGAGGAGTTAAAAAAGCCACTTGTTGATGCATTATTTAAAGCTTATTTTGAAGATGGTAAAGATATTGGCAGCTTGGACGAGCTTCTATCAACTGCTGAACTACTCGGTATGG
>NZ_JBFTQB010000642.1:0-4378 GCF_056398785.1 Paenibacillus sp. 01T422
ACCGTAGAGCCTTCGCGGAGCAGCTGCTTCGCTTTGTTAATGCGCTTAAATAAAATATGCTCATGAATGGTGCTGCCCGTATGTTTTTTGAATAATCGGCAAAGATAGGAGCGATTCATAAACACAACATGCTCCAACACTTCGAGCGACAGATCCTGATCCAGATTTTCGTCAATATACGTAAATAGGGAGGACAGCTTGTCAGGAATCATGACCTGATCCTCTTGTTTCCCTTGATTGAGGAAGATCCGGTTAATAAACACCAGCAGCTCGGTAAAAGCGGCCACAAACAAAATGTCCGATCCAGGCAACGCCTGAGGGCGCGTGTACATCTCCATACGCTCGACTATTTTCAGAAAGTCGTCGATTTGCTGGGGATTCAGACGCATCCGGTTTTGCTCACCGAACTTGCGGTTATTGAAGCAGTGCAGCAAATCAAACTGCGAAGAATTTATGTTTGCGAGCAGCGCAGGATTAAAGTGGATGACGCAGTTCTCATAACGCTGTTTTTTAGATTGAAAATTAGGCCTGTGAAGCTCGTTGCTGTGCATAATCAACAGATCGCCATACTGCAAATGATAGACTTGCTTTTCGATAAAATAGTGTACATCCCCGGTTAGGAAAAAATAGATTTCATATTGATCCTGATGCTGATGGAAATCCATCGGCCGCGGCTCATTCGTCACGGTATGCCGGAAATTGATCATCTGATGAAGATTTTGGTATAGATCACTGTTGCAACACCTGATTTAACACCTGAGGAACTGRCAAAAGCGGCTACTGCAGCCGGTATTGAAGGGATTGAATGGCGTTTTAAAGATACGCCTGCGGAAGTGGCGAACGAGAAGCCGTCTTTCTGGCGTAATAACCTTTGCTCTATTGATCCAAGTGCTTCTGATGAAGAGCTGGAGCGTTTCAGACTCATTGCTGTGAACAATAACCTAGTGAATTTAAGTGTTACACCTTATTTAAATGACTGCAATATTGATGAGACTGAGAACGTGTTTAAAGCAGCGAAAAAAGTAGGAGCGTCTTACATTCGTTGTGGAGTTCCTAATTATGATAAAAGCGTAAACTATAACGATTTGTTTGCAAAAGCTACGGACTATTTGCACCACGTGCAAGAGTTTTCCCAGCAATACGGCATCAAAGCTTTGGCTGAAATTCACCATAATACGATTACTCCAAGTGCAGGGCTGTCTCACCGCCTAGTTTCGCAGTTCAATCCAGACCACATCGGCGTGCTGCATGATGCAGGCAACATGGTGCATGAAGGCTTCGAGAACTACCGTATGGGTCTTGAACTGCTAGGGCCATRCCTGGCTCACGTCCATGTGAAAAATGCGCAATGGGTACCAACAGGTGAAACGCAAGACGGCATTAAGCTTTGGAAAAGCGAGTGGGCACCGATTGACGCGGGTATCGTGAACTGGAAACAGCTGCTTGCTGATCTTAAAGCAGTTGGCTACGACGGCTACCTCGGAATCGAAGATTTCAGTGCTCAATACGGTTCGCAGGAGATGCTAAGCAATTTCTCTTCCAAAGTGAAAGAATGGTTGGCATAAGCTATTAAGATAAAGTCTCACTCGCTAAGGCTTAGGCTAAGGCGGGTGAGGCTTTTTTTTGCATGGATGCCAGCATTTGGGCAATAAGCCATATTGACAGTCTGCGAACCCCCGTGTGAAAATAAGGGAAGGTATAACAAAAGCTATAACAAAAGTTATAAACAAAAGGCATAATAACAAAATAATTCAAAAAGTGAGTGAGAGCGATGAGGGATCGGCTGGAGCAGGATACCGGACAATCGCATAGAACCCTCTTTTTTAAAAAAGGGACCGTATGGAAGAGAACATCTTCCGTACGGTCCCTTTCTTTTGTTAAAGCGAGAAAGGATCTGATTAGATATGGCGATGGTATATAAAGAAAAGCAACAACAAGATGACGGAGGAGGTCAAACTCCAGTGAAATTAGATGGTGAAATGTTAACGCCGGCCTTAGTGGCTGCGGTTGCTTACGAGGGAGTGCCTGTGGCACTGGAGGATGAAGCTATGAAGCGCGTGGTGAAGTGCCGCGCTATGGTGGAGGAGCTTGTCGCGACGGGCCAAGTGGTTTATGGCGTCACGACCGGCTTCGGGAAATTCAGCGATGTGCGCATTTCCCCGCAAGACGCGGTGCAGCTGCAGCTTAATCTGATCCGCAGCCATGCTTGCGCAGTGGGCAGACCGCTGCCGGAACCGACCGTGCGGGCGCTGATGCTGCTGCGTGCAAACGCGCTGGCCAAAGGCCACTCCGGCATCCGGCTGGAAACGCTGCAGCTGCTGGTTGATTGCATCAATTGCGGCGTGCATCCCATTGTGCCGGAGCAGGGCTCACTTGGCGCTAGTGGAGATTTGGCGCCGCTATCTCATCTGGCACTCGTGCTGATGGGCGAGGGCGAAGCCATCTACCAAGGGCAGCGCCTGCCGGGCGCGTCAGCGCTTGCCAAAGCAGGGCTGAAGCCGATTACGCTTCAGGCGAAAGAAGGGCTTGCCTTGATCAACGGCACGCAGATTATGGCCTCGATCGGCACGCTAGCGTTCGTCAAAGCGGAGCGCCTCGCACGGATCGCTGATGTCATCGCGGCGATGACCGTGGAGTGCTTGCGCGGCATCCCGGATGCTTTTGCCGATGAGGTGCAGCGCGTACGCCCTTATCCGGAGCAGATCGGCGTAGCGGCCAACTTGCGCACGCTGCTTCAAGGCAGCAAGCTGACGACGCGCCAGGGCGAGATCCGCGTGCAGGATGCCTATTCCTTGCGCTGCTTGCCGCAGGTTCACGGTGCGACGCGCCAAGTTCTTGGTTATGCGGGAGATAAGATCGCCATAGAGATTAATTCAGCGACAGATAATCCTTTGTTATTCGTGGATAAGGGGCTGGTTATTTCGGGAGGCAACTTCCATGGGCAGCCGATTGCTTTTGCGATGGATTTTCTGAAAATTGGCATGAGCGAGCTTGCGAACATTTCGGAGCGCCGCACGGAGCGGTTGGTGAATCCGGCATTATCCGGCGGGCTACCTGCTTTTCTCAGTCATAACCCCGGGGTCGGTTCCGGCATGATGATTACACAGTATGTCAGCGCATCGCTCGTTTCGGAGAATAAAGTGCTTTCTCACCCTTCCAGCGTGGACTCTATCCCATCTTCGGCGAATCAGGAGGATCATGTGTCGATGGGGACAACTGCAGCGCGCCATGCGGCTCAGGTGATTGACAATGTGTCGAAGGTGCTCGCGATCGAGCTTATCTGTGCAGCTGAAGCCGCCGAATTCGTCGGAGCGGAAGGTCTTGCCCCAGCGACTCGCGTGCTGTATGACAAACTGCGAGCGGTCGTTCCGCCCGTCATAGAGGATCGCTCCACCTCTCGTGAGATAGAGGAAGTAGCTTCTGCGTTATTGGAAGGCGAATGGCTGCAAGCAGTTGAGGCTGTTACCGGTTCGTTATTTTAAAATCGAAGGAGATGCTGATATGACGAATACTAACCACGCAAAAAGAGTAATCCGCGCCCCTCGCGGCACAGATTTATCCTGCAAAGGCTGGGTGCAGGAAGCGGCGATGCGTATGTTGATGAACAATCTGGACCCTGAGGTCGCAGAGCGCCCGGAGGATCTTGTGGTTTATGGCGGTATCGGCAAAGCAGCACGCAATTGGCCCGCGTATGACGCCATTGTGCGTGAGCTCCAGCGCTTGGAGAACGATGAAACCTTGCTCATCCAATCGGGCAAACCAGTAGGTGTTTTCAAAACCCATGAGCGAGCACCCCGTGTGCTGTTGTCCAACTCCGTGCTCGTGCCCAAATGGGCGAATTGGGAGCATTTCCGTGAGCTGGAAGCGAAGGGACTGATGATGTACGGCCAAATGACGGCGGGCAGCTGGATTTACATCGGGACGCAGGGCATTCTGCAAGGCACCTTTGAGACGTTCGCTGAGGCGGCCAGACAGCATGCAGGAGGTACTCTGCAAGGCACGCTGACCCTGACAGCGGGTCTTGGCGGCATGGGCGGTGCACAGCCGTTAGCGGTCACGATGAATGAGGGTGTCGTCATCGCCGTTGAAGTCGATCGCTCCCGGATCGAGCGCCGCATTCAAACCCGTTACTGCGATGTGCTCGCAGAAACGTTGGATGAAGCGCTTCTCCTTGCCGAGAAAGCGATGGAAGCTGGGAAACCCCTTGCTATTGGACTTCTGGGCAATGCTTCTGAGGTGTATCCGGAATTTGTGCGTCGCGGGATTAAGCCGCATTTTGTAACGGATCAGACTTCGGCTCATGATCCGCTGATTGGCTATATCCCGGCAGGCATGACGCTGGAGGAGGCGACGGAGCTCCGGCAGCGCGATCCTGAAT
>NZ_JBFTQB010000643.1:0-3824 GCF_056398785.1 Paenibacillus sp. 01T422
AGAACAACAGATGAAGCCTCAATGGCGATGCGATCTCCGTGCAAACCTAGCAGATTCAGTTCAATAAATGGAATATATTTATCAACTAATTCAACAGACTTGACTCTCTCTTTAAAAATCTCATGGAAATCAGGATGTATGAATTCAGTAAAGCTTTTCCCTATGACTTCATTCGGCGTTATTGCCCCTAATAACCTGAGCCCGATATCGTTGATATAACAAATGATTCCTTCCTGATGCACAACAATCGGCTCAGGGAGCAATTTAATCATGCGCCTATACTCTTCATCCCGTTCGCGAACGATGTTTTCCATCACTTTTTTATGCGTGATATCTCGACATAGCAATTGGATCGACGGTTTGCCCAAATATTCAACTGGAACCGCTCTGATTTCAACATTGATCAGTTGATTATCCAGCCTTACCAATTTCTTTTCAAGAATATCCGTTGGCTTCTCTGCTTTCAGTAGATATTCGATTTGATCTTGAAGCTCGTTTCTCTCATCCGGATGAATAAATTCTAATGCTAATTTCCCTCGAAGCTGATTTTCACTTTCAGCACCTACTAGCTTTAATGCGGCAGGGTTGGCATAAACGATAACGGAATCTCCGTATACAATAATGGGTTCCGGGGAGTGTTCGACCAAATTACGATAACGTTCTTCGCTTTCTTTCAGCTTCACATCTTCCATTTTACGATTAGAAATGTCTCTAGCCACTTCTACTAGCGCAAAAATACGACCTTCGTTGTCCTTCAGCGGAGAAATGGTCATGCTTGCACAAAAAGAATCGCCATTTTTGCGAAGCTTATGCGTCTCATAACATTCAGCCTGATCATTAAGAATGACATGTGAATGGATATTTCTTACCCGGTCTACTTCGTATAGGGGAACAGTCTTTAGACACTTTTGAAAAACTTCATCATTCGTCCAACCGTACATGTCTTCATACGCTTTGTTCACCTGCAAAATGTGATTTTGAAGATCAATAACCGCAATGCTGGCATTTGTATGGTGAAAGCAAAGGTCGAATAGTTGGTTAATTTGCTGCATCCAATTTGTCGGTATTGGTTTACTCTCTACCCTATTATCCATGTTGTTAGTCCTCACCCTATCGATAAACGTATGTTATTTTAGTAACAATTCTATGTTCTTCTGCATTTTCCTTTCCAAATTAGGGCAGAAAGCAATTTTCCACTTAATGGATAATGTCGAAAACGCAAAAAGGAGCGGCTCAGGAAGAGCGCACTCCTTGTTAAGGGACAGTATCCCTCAAATATCGACCATATTTTTCCATTTATAAATGAACCTACGTAATTGATTAGACTGGCGAGACGGGCGAATGCTCCATCCGATTTGCCAGCCAATCATCTAAGTTCGCAATTCGATCTGGATATTTATAACTTCTCGCCAGAAAACCCGCTCCATGGCCCGGCATTGGATCCTGGTCTGTAGGCTGGTATCGCAGGTCTACACTCCAACGTACCTCATCAGATAAATTAGGCGTTGACATATGCAGACAACGGTCATTAAACAGAATCGCGCTTCCTGCGGTAACCGGTAGAACAACCGTCTTCGTTTTGCCCAGTTGGCTTTCACGCAAAGCCGTGTACCCTGTGCCTGTATCTGATTCTTGATGCCACTTCAGTAAGCGTTTACGATGGGTGCGCGGTTTAATATGCAGACAACCGTTAATCTCATTTGCATCCACAAGCGGAATCCAAACAGTAATTACAGGATTGGAATTGGCATCGGGCCAATAGGATTTATCTTGATGCCAAGGCACAGCCCCTGCGGCAACCTTTGGAATTTTCGGTCGTGTATTATACACCGGATTGGAGAAAAGCTCTCCACCGATTAACGATTCAACCGCATCCAGAATTTTGGGATTGCTCATCAAGTGAAAATAACCCGGAATCCTGTCTCGCCAGCTTCTTCCATATTTCAGGAAATGCTCCGCTGTTAAATCTTGAAACAACTCCGCCAAACGATATTTAAAAGGGCGACCTTCCAATTTGTCATGAATAAGTCCTGCCTTCATTAGCTCCTCTGCAATCTCCGAGACCTTGGTCGTCATCGCTTCAATCGCCTGCGCGAGATCTTCTTCCTGAAGCAAATTAGGAATTACCAGATAACCTTCCGTGTTATAAAAGTCGACTTGCTCTTTGCTCAAACTTCCGCCGATTTGGCTCACGTTCATTGTTTCCATTCCTCCTCAAAGGTGATCTACACTTATAAATTTAGCACCTTTGAGTTAAATCGTATTTATCTGGATGTTCAATGATTGATCAATTCTTCCGGTAATTTCTTTTCAACCAAGATATTATGACATACAATTAGAAGACAACCTGCGCGCAAAAGGGAGACTGTCCGATGCCGATTTTGACTGCAATGAATCCAACCGTAAGAACCGCCCATCATTACCGCTTTCCTTATGAGAAAAATGGCAGCGAGTCCTTCCGATTAGGTTATTGTTATGCCTTCCACCTCGTGACCGGCGGTAAAGGAGCAGTTACCCTGCCATCAGGCACCTTCCCTATAGCCAAAGGGGATCTGCTCTATTTTCCGCCTAAGCTACAGCATTCCTTCCATTCAGATGCCGCACATGCGCTATCCACCTATAATATTTATTGCGACTTATGGGATACGCGCCCAGACGCTGGGCAGAAGCATCTTGTTTGGAAAGAAGCCGACTTCGATCCTCATATTTTGACCGTAATTGAACCGAATGCTGACTTGGACAACTTGCCTAATCTGCTCCACTTTCAGCATCAAAGCGCCATTACCGACCTATTCGCCCTAGTTGTTGAGCAGCATCAGAATTCTGCCCCCTATTCAGACGCGATCGCCAAAAGCCTTCTCCAAGCCTTACTGCTCAAAATTGTTCAGC
This sequence comes from Paenibacillus sp. 01T422, assembly GCF_056398785.1. Classification (NCBI taxonomy): domain Bacteria; kingdom Bacillati; phylum Bacillota; class Bacilli; order Caryophanales; family Paenibacillaceae; genus Paenibacillus; species Paenibacillus sp. 01T422. The sequence continues at coordinate 2,890 of NZ_JBFTQB010000643.1, forward strand.
TGCATACTTACACGCCGTTCATTGATTTCCGAATCAAACCTCTGCTCGATAATATTCACAAAAAAGCCTACCTGGGCTCCAGTTATGAATCTTGGCTGGAACAGAGCAAGCTGAAGAAAACGCAATTCCACCAACTGTTCAAACAAGCCACGGGCATGTCTCCCAAAGCCTACTGGACGTCCGTCATCATGAAGCAGGCAGCAGCCGCATTAAAAGAGAGCGCCCGATCGGTCACGGACATCGCTGAGGACTTAGGTTACTCCTCCATCCATCATTTCAGCAAACAGTTCACGCTGTATTTCGGCATCTCCCCTTCGGAGTACCGGAATCGGCAGCGGTCTTAGATTCGCTGTGGATGAAGGCTTCCTACAAAGCCTCCAACAACCGCTTTCGCTCCGCCGAACCCATCGCCAAATGGATCAGATGCGCCATTAATTTCTTTTGTTCCAAATTCAATCTGGCGAATACCCTTGGTTCGAGCTGGCACAGCTCCCGTATGACGGATTCCAGCTCGTTTTTCTTCATAGTATCCTCAGGGCAGTCCGTGAATTCCGGAAAAGCTTTGGCTTCCGCAAACTCTTGAATAACATGGTCAGACAGTATTTGTAAATATGGTTTTCTTTTTTGCTTAATAAACGCGTTGATTTCTTCCAACAAAAATTGGAAAGCGTCGCTTTTCTTGCTCACGCCAAAAGCTGCTTCGAGCTGCCCACCTTGATCATCGCTCTCAAAATCAAAATAGTCGAACAGCTTGCTTTGAATGTACACACTATGGTAAAAAGAGTCCCCTTTGTTATTAAAGGTGGTCGGCTGCTTGTGCTTTTCTTCCAAATGAGCGTCTATGAAATATAGCTTGGAGTATTCATGATTAATCCGATCCTGCCAACGGACAAATTTAATTTGAAAGGCTGTTTGGCTGCCGGGATGAACGAGGT
>NZ_JBFTQB010000644.1:0-3823 GCF_056398785.1 Paenibacillus sp. 01T422
GCTTTCACCGAAACTTTTGGCTGCTGGCCTGAAGATTATTGATATTTCCGGGGATTTAAGATTGAAATCAAGCAGCGATTATGAAAAATGGTACAAAAAGAAGCCAGCTTCCGAGGATATCTTGGCGAAATCGATCTACGCCTTGTCCGAAGTATTCGGAGACGAAGTTAAGGGCAGCGACCTGATCGCAAATCCTGGCTGTTACCCAACCGCAACGCTTCTGGGACTGATCCCAGCAGTGAAAACGGGTTGGATTGATCCGTCCACGATCATCATTGATGCCAAATCGGGCGTATCCGGTGCTGGGCGTGGCGTTAATCTAGGTGTGCACTATGCGGAAGTTAATGAGAATTTAAATGTGTATAAAGTGAATAAACATCAACATATTCCGGAAATTGAGCAAGCGCTCAGCCGTGTAGCGGGTAAGCCGGTAGTGACGACTTTCACGACACATCTCGTGCCAATGACACGCGGAATTATGTCTACAATGTACGCTACAGTGAATGGTGAGCATACGGCTGCAGATTTTATTGAACTCTATCGTCAATTCTATGAAGGCCGTAAGTTTGTACGGATTCGTCAAGAAGGCAAGTTCCCTTCTACGAAGGAAGTATACGGTTCTAATTACTGTGACATTGGTTTTGCTGTGGATGAGCGGACGGGTCGCGTGACGATCGTTTCTGTTATTGATAATGTCGTGAAAGGCGCTGCTGGGCAGGCCATTCAAAACTTGAATTTGATGTACGGTTGGGAAGAAACGACCGGATTGCTTTTCGCACCGGTATATCCATAAGAAGCGGGACATGTGAGGAGACGAGGATGTTGGATACAGTTAGTTTCACGGTGGTGCCTGAGGGCACAGTAACGACACCGAAAGGCTTTCGTGCAGGCGGCCTGCACTGTGGTTTAAAGAAGACGGAGCGCTACGACCTAGGCGCGATCGTATGTGATGTGCCAGCAGCAGCGGCAGGCGTGTACACGCTGAATGCGTTCCAAGCGGCACCGCTGCGCGTAACGCAAGAGAGCATTGCCCAAGGCGGCAAGCTGCAGGCAATGATCGTGAACAGCGGCAACGCGAACGCGTGCACCGGCCAGCAGGGCGAAGACGACGCATACGCGATGCGTGCAGCCAGCGCGAAAGCGCTAGGCGTAGCTGAGCACCAAGTCGGCGTGACGAGCACAGGCGTAATCGGCGAGCTTCTGCCGATGGGCAAGGTGCTTGCGGGCATCGAGCAGCTGCCGCAACGGGTAAAAGAAGACGGAGGCGAAGACTTCTGCCAAGCGATCCTGACAACGGATCTTGTGCAGAAGATGACGTGTGTCCGTCTTGTAGTTGGCGGCAAAGAGGTTCACATTGCCGGGGCTGCGAAGGGTTCGGGGATGATTCACCCGAACATGGCGACAATGCTCGGTTTCATGACAACCGATGCACCGATCGAAAGCGAATACCTGCAGCAGCTGCTCAGCAGGATCACGGATAACACCTTCAACATGATCACTGTTGACGGAGATACATCCACCAACGACATGGTCGTGGTGATGGCTAGCGGTTTGGCTGGCGGCGAGACGCTAACTCCGGAGCATCCGGATTGGGAAGCATTCGCAGCTGGTTTTCAATACGTTGGCGAGTACCTGGCCAAAGCGATTGCACGCGACGGCGAGGGCGCGACGAAGCTGATTGAGACGACGGTTATCGGTGCTGAGAGCGACGAAGCGGCTCGTAAGATCGTGAAGTCGATCATTGGATCGAGCCTCGTGAAGTCCGCCGTTTATGGCGCTGATGCGAACTGGGGCCGGATCATTGCGGCTGTCGGTTACTCGGGACAACCGGTGAATGTGAACACGGTCGACATTCGCTTAGGCGATATCGCAGTTCTAGAGCAGTCGCGTCCGGTGAAGTTCGATGAGGAAGCAGCACTGGCTTATTTGAAAACAGACACCATTCAAATTCATGTGAATTTACATRTGGGCACTGGCAAGGCAACGGGCTGGGGCTGCGATTTGACATATGATTATGTGCGAATCAATGCGGCTTACCGCACATAAGGAAGCAAAGGGGAACGAACGCAGTGAAGAACAATTGCTTTGTGATGAAATGCGGAGGCAGCACGCTTGCGGCGCTGCCTGCCAGCTTTTTTGAAGATATGCGTCAGCTTCAGGAGGAAGGCATCGTAACGGTTATTGTACACGGTGGCGGCCCCGCCATTTCGGATACGCTCGGGAAGCTGGGCATCGAGTCTGGTTTCGTGAACGGCCTGCGGGTGACAAGCGAAGCTGTGTTGGACGTAGTAGAGATGGTTCTATCTGGTCAGATCAACAAAGAGATCGTACGCCGTATTCAATTGACAGGCGCAGCAGCGCTTGGCTTGTCCGGTGTAGATGGACATTTGATCGAGGCGAAACCAGTGGCGAACAGCCACGAAGTTGGTTTAGTCGGTGATGTGACAAGGGTTAACGCAGAGTTGATTCAAGGCATCGTGAACATGGGCTACATTCCGGTTATTGCGCCGGTTGGGCTTGGTGAAGATGGCGGACAGCGTTACAATATTAATGCGGATACGGCAGCTGGCGCAGTGGCATCCCACCTTGGCGTGGAACAAATGGTTGTCGTGACGGACGTACCTGGCATTATGAAGACGGTTGACGGTGAGAAACAGGTGCTGCCAGTTGTAAGCGTCGCAGAGATCGAAGAGATGATTGCAAGTGGAGACATTTACGGCGGCATGATTCCTAAGGTTCGCGCAGCGATTGCTTGCATTCAAGGCAAGGTGCAGGAAGTTGTGATTGTGAATGGTTCTGAACCGAACGTACTCAGCAAGGTGCTGAAGGGCACCGGGATTGGCACACGGATTGTAAGATAATTATTTCAGAGGAGGGAATGTACATGAGTGAAACGGGTAAAAGCTCGCTCTTTCCAACGTACGCCAGATATCCAATTACACTGGTGAAGGGGGAGGGTAGCCGACTATGGGACGATACGGGCAAGGAGTACATCGATTTGATGAGCGGAATTGCGGTAGCGAACCTTGGACACGCGCCTCAAGAAGTGAAAGAGAAGCTTGTAGAGCAGTTGGATCAGCTATGGCATGTAAGCAACCTTTTCCATATTCCGAACCAGGAAAAACTAGCTTCGTTACTTACGGATAACAGCTGTGCGGATGCTGTATTTTTCTGTTCCACAGGAGCAGAAGYGAATGAAGCCGCAATCAAGCTGGCACGTCGCTACAACCAAAAGGTGCTGAACAACGGTCGGTACGAGATTATTACGTTCAACATGTCGTTCCACGGACGGACGCTCGCAACATTGACCGCTACGGGTCAAGAGAAAGTGAAGGAAGGCTTTCATCCGCTTCCCGAAGGCTTTGTGTATGCGCCTTATAACGATATCGAGGCTGTGCGCAGTCTTGTGAATGACAAAACATGCGCGATCATGCTGGAAATGGTACAGGGCGAAGGCGGCGTATTGCCGGCTGATCCGGAGTTCGTGAAACAATTGGCAGAGCTGTGCAAACAAGAAGGCCTGCTTTTGATAGCGGATGAAATCCAAACGGGCGTAGGGCGTACAGGTAAACTTTTTGCCTATGAACACTATGGTGTTGAGCCTGACATTTTTACATTGGCCAAAGGCCTGGGCGGCGGGTTCCCGATTGGCGCTATGCTGGGGAAAGCTTTCCTTGCTGAAGGGTTTAATGCAGGTAGCCATGGTTCGACATTTGGCGGTACGCCGATTGCAACGGCTGCAGGTTTTGCGGCTGTGGATACGATCCTTACACAAAAGCTGCCAGAGCGCGCAGCCGAGTTAGGCGAGTACACGATCAAGAAG
>NZ_JBFTQB010000645.1:0-3823 GCF_056398785.1 Paenibacillus sp. 01T422
ACATTTGGTCATTCACATATTCCGCAACCCGCTTCATGTAATTGGTGCTAGTATCTGCTTTTAACTTGTATTGATTTCCATATATGTCAACGGTTATTTTCGTTTTGTCTTCTTCAGTCATATTATTTCCCCCTTAGATGAAAAGGCTGGCCCTATCGAGGTTAATTTCGATAAGACCAGCCCGTTTTCCTGCAACTTAAGAGAAACTTGCTCTATTTTCTTAACTCTGCCTCATATTGCTGTTCAAGGGTTTGAACCACTTTGGCATGGAGTTCCGTTACTTCTTCATCTAACAGAGTTCTTTCTGCATGACGATACACGAGAGCAATAGCAACGCTCTTGCGGTTTGCACCAAGACGCTCGCCTGTGTAGATATCAAAAACCTGGATAGACTCAAGCAAATCACCAGCAACTTCTGCAATTGACTGCTCCATAAGACCGACCGGTACGCTTGCATTGACAACGACAGCTATATCACGTCCAATGGACGGGTAACGCGGCAGCAGTTTATACACAATCGCATCTCCAGCAGCTTCTAGGATAGGAGTTAGCTCCACCTCAAGTACATAAGTGTCATCTAAATCACGCTGCTGTTGAACAGTTGGGTGCAGCTGGCCCACTCGGCCAATAACCTTCGAGCCTTCGGAGGTAGTAAGCACTAACTCTGCCGTACGCCCAGGATGGAAACCATCAGGAGAAGCCGATGTGTAAGTGAGTCCTTTGACGCCCAAGTAGCTGATCAGACGGTCAAAGATCCCTTTGATGTCATAGAAATCAACGGCTTCAGACTTTTGCGCCCAATGCGCTCCCCGGCGTTTACCCGTCATAACAATAGAAAGCAGAAGCTTCTCTTGCGGCAGCGTAGTGAGTGTTGACTCACCTGTGATAAATGCTTTGCCGATTTCAAAAATAGCCACGTCATCCATGGTGCGGTTACGGTTGTAACTCACTACTTCCAGCAAATGCGGCAGCAAGCTGGTACGCAATTGGCTGCGATCCTCGCTCATTGGCATAGCGAGGGAGATTGGCTTAGCCGCTGGATATAGACCAGGCAGCGATGCTGTTTGATCCGGGTGCGTGAAGGCATAGGTAATGACTTCATGCAGCCCGCTTTGTGTCAGGAGATTCCGCGCTATGCGGCGAACCGACTGCTCTTTGGACAAGGAGCCTGGCGTCGTCACGCCAGTCATCAAGGTTGTCGGGATGTTATCATAGCCGAAGAGGCGTGCCACTTCTTCGATCAAATCAACATCCCGTGTGATGTCTCCGCGGCGGCTCGGCACATGCACGAGCAGCTTGCCTTCTCCCGCCTGCTCGAAGGTGAAGTGCAGGCGCTCAATGATATGACCCATCTCGTCAAGCGAAAGCGCCGTGCCGAGATAGTTGTTCACACGATCAGCAGCCAGCTCGATGCTGACTGGTTTGTGCGAGCCGGCACTAGCTTGGACGATGCCATCTGCGACTGTGCCGCCTGCATACTCAGCAATCAATGCAGCCGCGCGGTTCAATGCCGGAAGCACCGCTTCCGGGTTCACTTCTTTCTCGAAGCGAAGACTCGCTTCGGAACGAAGACCTAGCTGGCGCGACGTACGACGCACAGAGGAGCCTGCAAACTTAGCGGATTCAAGCAAAATCCGCGTAGTATCGTTCGTCACTTCGGAATTCGCGCCGCCCATAACACCAGCGATCGCTACAGGCTTCGTGCCGTCCGTGACAAGCAGCATGTGCGGCTCCAGGGTACGTTCTACATCGTCAAGCGTAACAAGCTTCTCGCCCGCCTCAGCAAGGCGTACGTCGATGTGGCCATTGTTCAGCTGTTCTGCATCAAAAGCATGCAGCGGCTGACCATACTCCAGCATCACGAAATTCGTGATGTCAACGATGTTATTGATGGGACGGATGCCAGCCGCCATCAAACGGTTCTGCATCCACAGCGGAGAAGTGCCTACGCGCACACCTTCGATCAGGCGCGCTGCATAGTGAGAGCACTGTTCCGTCGCTGTGATCTTCACGCTGATGCGCTCAGCGGCTTTCACACCGGCTGATCCAGCCTGCCCAAGCGCTGCTTCCGCATCCGGCAGTTTAACGCTGCGGCCAAGGATCGCTGCGATCTCGTAGGCAGCTCCGAGCATGCTCAGGCAGTCGGAACGGTTCGGTGTCAGATCGAGCTCCAACACTTTGTCATTGATGGCCAGAATATCAAGAACGGAGCTTCCGACTTCCGTTTCCTGTGGAAGCACTAGAATACCTTCCTGAATTTCTTTTGGAAGCAATTTATCATTCAAGCCAAGCTCTTTGGCTGAGCAAATCATCCCTTGCGATTCAACGCCGCGCAGTTTGGCGCGTTTAATCTGCAGCCCGCCAGGTAGAACAGCTCCGATCATAGCGACAGGTACTTTTTGACCGGCATCAATATTTTTGGCTCCGCAGACGATTTGCAAATCTTCGCCTTGACCAGCATCAATGATACAAACGCTTAATTTATCTGCATCCGGATGTTTCTCACGGGATTTCACATACCCGACAACGACGTTCGTAACACCTTTGTTGCGATCCTCCACGATATCCACTTCGATACCGCTTCGGGTTAATTTCTCTGCTAATTCCTCAGCTGTGAAGCCTGATACATCTACATATTCCGATAACCATTGGTATGAAACATTCATGCTTAACCCCTCCTTTTCCTGATGCTTACAGATGTAAGAATTGTTTTAAGAAACGTAGATCATTCGTGTAGAAATGACGGATATCTTCGATTCCGTATTTCAGCATGGCAATACGCTCAACGCCCATACCGAATGCAAATCCTGTATACTCCTTCGGATCGTAGCCGCCCATCTCAAGAACGCGCGGATGTACCATACCTGCTCCGAGAATTTCTAACCAACCTGTTTGTTTACAAGTTCGGCAGCCAACGCCTCCACACATCGCACAGCTCACATCAACCTCAACGCTCGGCTCAGTGAAAGGGAAGAAGCTCGGACGCAAACGGATTTTTGTTTCTTTGCCGTACATTTCTTGCACGAATTGCAGCAAGGTACCCTTCAAATCGCTCATCCGAACATTGCGGTCAATAACCAGACCTTCGATTTGCGTAAACATATGGGAATGTGTCGCATCGTCGTCATCGCGGCGGTACACTTTCCCCGGACAGATGATTTTGATCGGAACTTCGCCTTTACGTTTCTCCATCGTTCTTACTTGAACAGGAGAAGTTTGAGTACGCATCAAGATCTCTTCTGTAATGTAGAAGGAATCCTGCATGTCGCGGGCAGGGTGGTCTTTTGGCAGATTCAGCGCTTCGAAATTGTAGTAGTCCTGCTCAACCTCAGGCCCTTCCGCAACTGTATAGCCCATTCCGATGAAAATATCTTCAATCTCTTGGATGACTTTGCTTAATGGGTGTACGGCTCCTTGCTCAGATGGACGACCTGGCAGCGTAACGTCGATCATTTCAGCACGAAGCCTGTTTTCCGTTTCCTGCTGTTGATACGCCGCTTGTTTCTCTTCGATCACCGATTCAATCGCCGCGCGAACATCGTTCGCCACTTGCCCAATAATCGGTCTCTCTTCTGCACTTAGCGCTCCCATACCGCGAAGAACCTCGGTTAATGGACCTTTTTTACCTAAATATTTAATACGTAAATCGTTCAGCTCCTGCTGGCTTTGTACGCCGCTTAGCTCCTGCAGCGCTTCAAGCTTCAAAGCTTCTAACCGCTCTTTCATTGCAATCCCTCCTGAATTAGGCCTGAATCAACCAAAATGAAAACACAAAAAAGACTTTCCGCTCCCTCGCAAGGGACGAAAAGCCGTGGTACCACCC
>NZ_JBFTQB010000646.1:0-3817 GCF_056398785.1 Paenibacillus sp. 01T422
CTGTATAACCGGCCCATTCTTGTTGAGAGGTCTTTTTAATTAAAGCTCTGGCAGGCAGAATCGAGCTGGCACTCATGCTGAATTCATGAAGTCCCATACCGAGTAGAATCGGAATCGCGTGCTCATCCCCAGCCATTTCTCCACACATGCCCACCCATTTGCCTTCCTTGTTCGCAGCTTGGATGACCATCTGGATTAAGCGAAGAATGGATGGATGACAAGGCTGATACAAGTATGAAACGGTCTCATTCATTCGATCCGCAGCCATCGTATATTGAATGAGGTCATTGGTACCAATGCTGAAGAAATCAGCCTCTTTTGCCAAAAAATCAGCAGCTATTGCCGCAGCCGGCACTTCAATCATAATCCCTACTTCAATGCTATCAGACACGGGGATTCCTTCTTGCAGAAGCTTCTCTTTCTCTTCCTGCAGCAATTGTTTAGCGGCAAGCAGCTCATCCATAACAGCAATCATAGGGAACATAATTTTCAATTGCCCATAGCTGCTTGCTCTCAAAAGCGCTCTTAGCTGCGTACGAAACAGGTCCTCTTGGCTCAAGCATAAACGTACCGCACGCAAACCAAGAAAGGGATTGCTTTCCACTGGAAGCTTCATGTAAGGCAGTTCTTTGTCCCCGCCAATATCAAGGGTGCGAATAACGACAGGTTTGTTGTTCATTCGCTCCAATACGTGTTTATAGATCTGAAACTGCTCTTCCTCACTAGGCAGCGCACTGCGCCCCATATAGAGGAATTCGGTCCGGAATAACCCGATCCCTTCCGCGCCATTGGCCAGAACTTTTTGCAAATCTTCCACACTGCCAATGTTGGCAGCTAGTTCTACACGATGATCATCCGAAGAAAGAGTCGGCTCATTAATAAGCTTGCGCAGTTCGGCTCTTCTCTCGTCATACGATGCTTTGCGCATCTGATACGCCTCAACCTCTTGATCACTTGGCGCGACAAGCACTACACCCTCAACCGCGTCTAGGATGAGCATCGTACCTGTCACGATGTCTTTGGCCCCTTCACCTGCACCAACCACCGCAGGCACTTCCAGGGATCGAGCCATGATGGCGGAATGAGATGTACGGCTGCCCACCTCGGTAACAAAGCCAAGCACATAATCAAGATTTAATTGCGCTGTATCGGACGGCGTCAAATCATCTGCGATCAGAATGCACGGCTCATTAATAGCCGAAATCGCTGCATAAGATACACCGCGCAGCTTGCTCATAATCCGTCCCGTGACGTCACGGACATCTGCCGCGCGCTCCCGAAGCAGCTCATTATCCATCGCGCTCAGCACTTCAATGAAGCTGCCCGCAACTTCATGCAGCTTGAATTCAGCATTCATGCTTTCATCTTTTATACAATCTATAATGGCATCTATATAATCAGGATCTTCAAGCAGCATCAAATGCGCCTCGAAGATTTCCGCTTTGGCCGCACCCATTCGCTGTTCCGTCAAATCTTTTATTTCTTCTAATTCTTGTCTGGTTTCTTCCACAGCTTTGCTAAAACGAAGGATCTCCTGATCCTTGTCGGCCACTTCCACAGCCACGGGCACATATTGCTCTTTATTCAGTCGAAATGCTTTGGCCAGCGCAATGCCGGGGGAAGCAGCTATGCCGGTTAGACGTTCAGTCATCATGTTCGCCATGAGGAAACTCCCCTTTCTTAAGAAACAACCGTTTGTTTGAATTGTTCGTAATGCGTTAGAATCAGCTGATGAATAGGGTGCTCTTCCTTAATTGACGTATACTTGGTAATCGTTTGAGCAAGCCCAATATCTCGCAAATCGGCTTGAATTTGAGCGGCTTCCGGATCAGCAGCATCTTGAAATAAAAAGGCAGCAGCCATGACCATGGTTAGATAAGTTGGGGTCCTCCCTAGATCATACCCTTGTAAAGCGGGTCTGACCAGCCGGTCATTCACAGATAATTTACGAATCGGTGATCTTCCTACGCGCGCTACATCATCAATCAAGTAAGGATTCGTAAATCTTTGCAATATTTTATCTATATAGATCTCGTGCTGTGCAAGTTCGAAGTCATGCTTCTTAATCAAAATAGAACCCGTCTCATGCATAACATGCCTTACTAATGAGGCAATTTGTGGATTAGCCATCGTTTCTTGAATCGTCGCGTAACCTTGCAAATATCCAAGATAGGCAGCGCTGCAATGTCCTGTATTTACGGTGAACAGCTTACGCTCAATGTAAGGCTCTAGCGTCTTGACATAATGAACTCCCGCAATACGTGAGAAGCCCTCCAGCATTTGCGACTCATCAACAACCCACTCGTAGAAAGGCTCCACCGTCACTTGAAGCGGGTCCTCATTATGCTGAATAGGAACGATTCGATCCACTGCAGCATCGGGAAAGGCAACAACAGCATCGGCTTTCGCACGCACTTCATCACTTAACAAAGCATATACGTGTTCTTTGAGCTGCGTACTTCCGCCAATGGCATTCTCACACGCAATGATGTGCAGCGGCGCGGCTCCACTCGCGATCCTTAGCTCAATCCCTTTGGCAATTCCGCCAGCGATATGCTTCAGGATATTGACGCCCACCGCAGTTGTCACAAGATCGGCCTGTGCCACAGCTTCAGCCACAGCTTCCAGATTCTTGCCGTTAATAGCAGTAACTCCTGCAACCGTGAAGGTCTCTTGCGCTTCATTCGCCAAACGCACCGTATAAGATTTTCTTTCCTGCAGCAAATCAACTAAGGTATCATTAACATCCGAGAAGATAACTTCATATCCGGCTTGTGACAAAAGCAGACCAATGAAGCCTCTTCCAATGTTGCCAGCTCCAAAATGTAAAGCCTTCATCATTCCATCCCGCTTTCGAAAATCTTCACCATCTCTTCTGGTGTAGAAGCTTGCATAATCTGCTCGATGTTCTCATCTTCCGAGCAAATCATCGCTACATTGGTCAAAATGTCCAAATGCTCATTCCCCGCGGCAGCGATCCCAATCACCAAGTTGGCTGTCTCTCCATCACCGAAGTCCACACCATCCGGAATTTGTACAATGGACAGTCCCGTTGAGAGTATCAACGATTTGGAGTCCTGTGTGCCGTGAGGAATTGCCAAACCATTACCCATGAAGGTAGATAAAGTCATCTCTCTCTCGATCATTTTATCGATATAACCTGCTGAAGCATGACCGGCATCGACTAGCAATTGGCCCGCCATTCGAATGGCCTCGAATTTGTCTTTCGGTTTGGCATTCAGCTTTACTTTATTGGTTGATAAGATACTCATCGTAGATCTCTCCCCATAATCCGATTTATTTTTTATTCTCTAGAAAAGCTGCTAACTCTTGGGATAAAAACTGTTTAATCTCTGACTGGCTGCCCAACTTCAACAGTTCGATCATTTCAGGGATAAGCAGGAAAGAACTTATTTCGCTTAGCACTTCCAAACTCTCTTTCGAAAGCTGCTGTGGACCGAGCATAAGCAGCATTTGTCTCACACCCGATTTGTTCCCGCTCTCTAACGGCAAGTCATCCGCTAATCGAAACAAGGTGAATGAAGGCTTTCTAACCTGTTCACTTCGAATATGAAACAGCGCAAGACCCGTGTCAGGAATCACCTGACTGCTCAACTTCTCCCTCGCGAGCAGCAGATCAACGATCGGTTTTACATCATCAATAACACCGGATCTACTGACATAACTGCATATATCATGCAAGGCGTCTTCCAAGTCTTCATAACTTTGCTCGATGTGGAACGCCATAAATTGATCAATGATACTTACAATTTCATTAATGTAGAATTGGATACGATGCAATCGATCTCTAGACCCT
>NZ_JBFTQB010000647.1:0-3811 GCF_056398785.1 Paenibacillus sp. 01T422
GCATAGCCGCATAGGAAAGTAATAATTTTAGCCGAATCGACAATGAGATGACCCCGTTTATACTTCTTTTCTATCGAATTTATAATAGCCTAATGCCAGGAAGAGCATACAACTGGAAACCAGAAAAAGAGATGTCGTCAATAATTTCCCAGATGATACGGTCTGACTTAACCATAACATATGCCAATCCGTATATGAAGTAGGTGAAAATRCCGCAATGGAACTCGACAAGAATGGCGCAACTTTGGCTGCAGCAAATAAAACGAGTGAAAAAACCATGAAGCTGCTGGCTGATTTAAAAAACTGTGAAACGAATATAAACAAGGCTGATAATGCCACCATGGAAACAAAAGCAGCCGCATATGCCTTCAACATAAGCAACGTGTCCGCGAAACCAGCTGATGTCCCGGCGAAAAGATTGCAAACAGATGTAACGATGCCGAGCAATAACAGAATGCCAGCCATACATACGCCAAGTGCCGCAACCTTCGTACCAAAAACTTGGAAACGTGAATTGGGCCGCAGTAAAGCGAGTTTCAGCGTTCTGGTTGCTACCTCTCCCGGAAATAAATCAGCCGTTATGGTTAATATCATCAGCGGGATCCAAATACTTGTATAAATCGATAACATTTCAATCGGAAATGACTGGCTAACAACAAAAAGTCCTAAAATAGGCTGCAGGGCGTGGAGGGAAACCGCAAGTAAGATCGGCAATATGGCTGAAAATAGAGCAAACATCATCACTTTTTTTCGATATACMAATAAATAAAGCTCGTTTAGAAGTCCTGCTCGCCATTTATGCACGTTCTTTGCCCTCCTCTGTAAGCTGAAGCTCATCGATATAAAACTGCTCCAAAGATTGGTTTTTTTGCAATAATGCAGTAACGTATCCTTCCTTTCTCAAATGCCCGTCTATAACGATCCCTACTCGATTGCACAACTGTTCTAATTCATGAATCATATGACTCGAAATCAAGAATGATGTTCCCTTCTCTATCGCGAGTTGCTTAATCAACTTACGAAACATCACCGTACCCTCAATATCTAACCCATTCGTAGGTTCATCTAGAATGACAAGTTTGGGCTCTGGCAATATGGCCGCGGCAAGCGCTAATTTTTGTTTCATGCCTGTGGAGAAGCCCTTTATCTTTTCTTTGCGAACTTTCATTAAACCGACATCTACCAACACTTCTTCTATTCGTTGGGTCGTAATCGCTGGGTAGAACCGCGCCACAAGCTCTAAGTACTGCCACGCTGTAAGAAAATCATGAAAATCCGCAGATTCGATCATGCTGCCCACATGCTGCATAGCCAGCTCAAAATGTTCAGGAAGTTGATAATTAAATAAAGATATCGTTCCATGATCCGGACGTATTAAGCCCGTAATTAATTTTAAAAATGTCGTTTTACCTGCACCGTTTGGCCCAAGCAAACCATAGACATCGCCCGCGTGTATCTGAAGGTTCATATCCTGAATTCCACGTTTATTGCTGTATACTTTGCTCAAATGAACAGTCTCTAAAATGATATTCATTCAGGTCCCCCATTTCATGAACAGCAGACAGGCTTCGACAGGGAAGCCCGCCTGCGTGTCATTTTAATTTCTCTTAAATCTTATTACTCGTTATTCTCATGTTTACCTTGATGATCATGTGTCAAAGTTTGTACTGTTTTACCAGTTAGATCAATGGTTTCTGGTGTTGTACCGTTATAACCGGATAAATCCGCTTGAAGATGAAGTGTCACTTGATGTGCTGTACCCGCATCGTCTTTCCCAGATACAGTTAGATCCGCTTCTTGATGTGACAGATAGTTGTTCGAATTAACGGTTGCTTTAATCGACACTTTATCGATTTTAATTTCTTGCGTCAGCTGTGGAGCCGCATTTTTCAGGAAATCCTCATTAAAGGGAACCGCTTTAGCTTGAGCAGCATCATTCTTCTGCTGTACATCGTACTCGTCCTTAGTAGCTTCTTTAATAGCGATTGGTGCAAGTGCATTCACGACAGCAGGAATTTGGGCATTATCCAATTGAATTGAAATTTCTTTGGAGCCATCATCCTTCGTATCAACAGCAACATAATCTTTCAGATTTCCAACCAAAGCGTCTATAACCGTTTCTACTTGTTGTGGAATTTCTGTTTCGTTAAGCTTTTGCTCATTCTTATGCTTCTTCTCGTTCTCTTGTTTTACAAAATAAACGTCACTGGAAGCTGACTTAAGTACAGTTTGATTCTCCTCTTTATAAAAGCTGAGCGATTGCTGCGTACCGTTAGCCGTCACATCTGCACTTCCGCTTGCAGTTTTGGAATCCAAGCTCAGCTTGAAGTTCCCGTTTGCACTAGCTAGCACGGTTCCGTTATCTTGCAAAGCCGCTTCAGCTTGTACGGCTACATTCTGCACCGTTTTGGTATTCTTAAGCGCTGATTTATACGCTTCATACCCTGATGTACTTGCCATTGCGCTAAACCCGGTTGTCACCATGACAATACTGCTAATTCCAACTGCGCTACCTAACATCAGCCATTTCTTTTTCATGATTTCCTCCTAATATAGTGATTTTGAGTATGGGCTTACAACTCACATCTTAGGTAACAAAAATGAAACGCTTGTGAACCATTTCTTAAAATTTTCTTAACTCTTTCGCAAGAAAAAAACCGCTCAGCATCTGAACGGTTTCATATTTCCATACTAATCTATTAAATTAGCCCTCGCAAACAAGTCGTTCCAGCATATCCTAAAGTATCATCGCAAGAAAGGAATGATAGAAATGGCTTTATTAGTCAACCACTTTTATGGTATTGTTTACCGCAGTGCCAATGGGTTCATCACGGTTTTTAACGGTCGTGTTGTTTCCAGAAATCGCAATTCCATTGTTCTCAGATTTATGAATAATCGGGGTGTCGTCGTTCTTAGAAGACTTTTCCTTCTTCAGATTCTTAGATTTGTCGCTATTTAATAGATGACTAAGCCTTCGCTGCAGTATTTGCACGTGGGATACTTGCTCCACTCGGCTGATTTAGTAAAATGAAACTGCACCAATAGCTAAAGAGGCTCTCCCTCGGTCAATTACTGACTTTTGGGACTGCCTCTTCTTATTGTAGAAACTAATTCATATTAGGAGTCATATGCTGCATCAAATTCTATTATATTGTTGTCTACATCCAGGATATAAATCTGTGCAAATCCGGCCACACTTTGGGGTCTCGCTTCATAAGGTACGCCAATATGTTCAAGCCATTGGATCGTGTTTTTATAGCTTTTGACCCATATAGCAAAGTGTCCATCTACCGAATCAATGCCGCTCATGCGCAATGCTTCGCCATTCGGGTGCTCAAGTAGATGCAGCTGCTGATTCCCAATCGCATACCATACACCATTAGACTTGAAGGGAGGTCGCTCAATCTCTTGAAAGTGAAGCAAGTCCGAATAAAATTTCTTCGCTTTTTCCAAATCTCTAACAGCTAAGCTTACATGATGGATCCGTTCAAATTCGATCATATGCGCACATTCCCTTCCTGATGAGTTTACTTCCCCGTTCTCACGGTATGACTATCGTTACTGTTGTTCCTTCTCCCAAACGAGATTGGATATGAATCCCATATTCCTTGCCATAGTAAAGTTTTAAGCGTTCATCTACGTTGTTGATGCCAACACCGCCTAATTTGGGTAGAGACGTTGGTGGTTCGATGTCTTTATTTTCCCTGTGGAAAGCTGGGTCGAAGCCCACTCCATCATCCTTCACAATGTATTTCACATGTCCATCATCCGTATATTCACAAGTAATTTCCTCATATCCGGAACCTTCTTT
>NZ_JBFTQB010000648.1:0-3808 GCF_056398785.1 Paenibacillus sp. 01T422
GGTTGCGATCGATGATGATGCATGTCATGGAAGGCAATATGTCGCTGCCTACGGTTGAAATTCATTCCAAGGATGAAATCGGTCAGCTTTATCAAGTTTTCAAAAGTATGGTGGAACAATTAAAGCGTTTACTTGAAGGTATCATGACAACTGAGAAGGAGAAGCGCGAAGCAGAATTGGCTGTTTTGCAGGCTCAAATTCGACCTCATTTTCTATACAACACACTGAATACGGTGAAATATTTAGCCAAATTAAATGGAGTGCCAAACATTGTCGAGGTATCTGAATCTTTGATTGAACTTATGCGTGGTGTACTTGGAAATACGAATGAATTTCTCACGCTGCAAGAGGAACTGCAGTATGTTCGTAGTTACGTTACGATTGAAAAATACAAATATGTGGAACCTGTCCATTTGAATATTGAAGTCGAAAATGAAGAGCTTTTACAACGTAGCGTGTTGAAGCTGATGCTCCAACCTCTTGTGGAAAACGCCATCATTCATGGGCTAGCTGCCTCAGAGTGTGAAGGTGAAGTGTTGATTCGCATCTATGAGGAAAGTAAGGAATTGCGAATCGATGTCCGAGATAACGGCAGAGGTATGTCGAAGGAACAAATCCATGCACTCTTTGAAGTAAACACAAATACACGCTTCAGCGGTATGGGAGTACGTAATGTGCACGAGCGTATCGTTCGCCTTTTCGGAGAACCTTACGGGGTCTTTCTAGATAGTGAACCAGATGCGTACACGACTGTGCAGATCAGATTTCCAATAATAGATCGAATTGAACAGGAGGGGGAGAAGCATGTTTGAGGTATTATTGGTTGACGATGAAGCCTTGGCACGCAACGATGTGAAGGGGATGTTGGACTGGGAGAAGCATGGTTTCACCATTTGGGGGGAAGCGCAGAACGGCGCTATGGCCCTTTCTATGATGGAGCAGCATACGCCGCACATTGCCATTTTGGATGTAAGCATGCCGAATATGAATGGGGTAGAGCTCAGTCGCAGGATGAAAGACAAATTTCCGAAGGTTAAAATGATCATGCTGAGCAGTTTTGACGATTTCGATTATGTTCGCACCTGTCTCATGAATGGGGCTATGGATTATTTGCTCAAACATCGCTTGAATGCGAGCGCGCTCTTAACGCTGCTGGATCAAGCAGTCGTGGAACTGCAGAGTGAAGCACGGGAGCATAAAGCTCGCAGTGCGCAAACCCAAATCATCGAGAGCCTAAGTCCAGTTATTCTTCGCGAACATGTGGCGAATTTGGCTAGAGATGTGGAAGGCGCCGAAGCATTATTACTTACATATGCCAAAGATAATGACCTCTACACGCATTCCGTCAATTACGGAACTGCAGCCGTTCAAATTGTACCTTTCCTGTTGTTGACGGAGTTATTCAATGACGTTCAGAAAAATAGATTCGTCCAGCAAGTGACAGATGTGATGCAAATGGCAATAGGCGACGTTCAGAAACGGACAGTAGGCTATGTGGGAGAAGGACGGTTTATTATTCTATTCTCATCAGAGGATCGAAGCGAGCTTGCGGTAACAACCCAAATTAATCAAGCGATGAGTGCGCTTTCTCATTCCCTTGAGAAATTCCTTAATCTAAAATGTGTCTACATCGTTGGTCCACGAAGCGGGAGTTTAAAGCAGCTTGTCGCTAGTTATCGCAAGGCTGATCAAGATATGAATAAAATGGTATATCAAGATTTGCACCCTTTGGCGCTAAGAGATGCGCTCTTTGTAGAAGAGAAGAAGCAATTGCTCCTTTATTTGGAACAACTCGATGGGGAAAGGATCTACCATACCATTTCAACCGTTTTTGCCACTGTAAGAAACCAGCCGGTCTACGTTATGACGGTACAAATCATAGTCAGCGAAATGCTTCGGCTCATAGAGATGTCATTAAAACAGCAGTTTTCTCACATCGCTAGAGAGGACATGCAGCTCATTCCAACGCGGAATGAACTTGGGCGAATGAACAGTGTTTTTGAGCTCGAACAGTGGCTGCTAGCGTATTATGCACGTATCGTTGATTTCATAAAAGAACAGCAAGCTGGGGGCTTATACTCGCGTCATATTGCCAAAGCAGTACAGTATATTTCGGATAACTATGCTGCCAATATCTCCTTGGAAAGCACGGCCAGTGCCCTTAATTTAAATCCATCCTACCTAAGCAGGTTGTTCAAAGAAGAAACGCAAATGACGTTCACAGAATATATCAATCGAGTTCGCATTAAGAAAAGCTGCATGCTCATGGAATCGGGCGCTTTCGCATTGAAACAAATAAGCAGTGAGGTTGGCTTTTTGAGCTATACCTACTTTTTCAAAGTGTTTAAAAGCATAACGGGGATGACGCCACAAGCGTATATCGATCAATTGAAAACGTCAAAAAAGTAGAATGAAATGTCATATATGTTGAATCAGCAGGATGAAGTCTTTATTTATAATGAGATCAACCCTTAGAAAACGCTTTCTTAAGAGGGTGAAAACAACATGATCGGAGGAAAGAAAGAATGAAAAGAAATTGGGGGACAGTACTGCTTTCAACGTTAGTTGTTTCCAGTATGACATTATCAGCATGCAGCTCGGATACGCCAAGTACAGAGAAAGAAGGCAAATCCAAAGGTGAAGCTTCAAGCAAAACATCTTCAGAAGGATTTCCAATTGTCAAAGAACCGCTGAAGTTGAAAATGTTTACACGGATTGCGCCAGTCAATGGGCCATTCAAAGACATGCCGGTGTTCCAGGACTTCGAGAAAATGAGCAACGTTCAAGTTGAGTTCATTGAGGCGCCTACAGATGGTTTTAATGAGAAAAAGAATCTGCTTTTCGCATCGAATGAACTCCCGGATGCTTTGTACCGCTCAGGTCTCACACCTCTGGAAGCAATTCGATACGGTTCAGGCGGCCAATTAATACCTCTCGAGAGTATGATTGATAAGTACGCGCCTAATATCAAAAAGCTAATGGATACCTATCCAGAAATTCGTTCGGCTATTACGACGCCTGAAGGCCACATCTATGCCTTGCCAGGTATCGTAACTGTAAACGCTGCCAGAACCGATAAACGCTGGATGAACCAAGTTTGGCTGAAGAAACTGAACCTGAAAGAACCTGAGACTACGGATGATCTGTACGAGGTATTGAAGGCTTTCCGAGATAAAGATCCGAATGGCAACGGCAAACAGGATGAGATCCCGATGACAGCGCGCAACGGCCTCAGCATCGTTCCTATCATGGCAGGATCTTTTGGTTTGGATTTTCAGTTAGGATATAACATTAACTTGGACAATGACAAAGTTAACATTTGGATGGGTAGCGATCGGAATAAAGAATTGCTGATGTACTTAAATAAGCTCTATTCCGAGAAATTACTTGATTCAGAGCTATTTACACAGAAGGAAGCTCAGTATTTGGCTAAGCAAGGGACAGGAAATACCGGTTTCTTCTTTGATCAGACGAATAATCCGATGCTGGATACGAAAGTAGCGGATCAATACATCGGTATAGCTCCAGTGAAAGGCCCGCATGGTGATAGATTGCAGTTGGCGCAGCCGGTCCCTAGAGATTTTGGTGCTTTTGCCATCACCTCAGTAAACAAGAATCCCGAAGCTACGCTGCGTTGGGTTGATTATTTCTATGGCGATGAAGGATCTACTTTGCTTCGTTTCGGTCGTAAAGGCGAGAACTATGATTTGCGCGATGGAATTCCATTCTATACAGATGCCTTCCTGCAATCTGGTAATCAAGGCAAAATCACCCCTTACGCTGGGGGAGGAGCACCACATTTGATTAG
>NZ_JBFTQB010000649.1:0-3804 GCF_056398785.1 Paenibacillus sp. 01T422
CTACTGAATCGATTTACTGAGCCTCCTACGAATGAAAATGTCCTTCAGGGACCTTTAAGTTCCTTTGTCGAAGACATTGAGCAAAATATTGGTATTACTAGAAAACAAGTAAGTTCAGATCACCTTTTAGTCAGATCGTTTTATGTCGGCAAGGGTGAGAAAAAAAAGATTTCGTTGCTGTATTGTGAAGACCATGTCCAAATGGATTTGGTGAACAACATTGTTCGTCAATTCGAAATGAACTTGGATAAGGAAGTTCACAATTTACAAAATTTATCAAGAACAATGGGTTTTTCTGCCTGGGGACCCTTCTCTAAATTTAACACAACAGAGCTCCCCCAAGAGGTCGCTCAATCCTTACGGATGGGCAAAGTCGTTCTATTTGTAGATCGATTACCTCTAGCGCTCATTCTTCCTAGCTTGTTATGGGATATGTTCGCAATGGAAAATGATCGCAATTATCCGCTGCCTTTAATGTTTTCTGTCCGATTACTACGAATCATTGGCGTCTTGATGACTTTAATTGTTCCAGGCTTATACGTGGCCCTAGTAGCTGTTAATCCCGAGGTGCTGAGAATTGAACTGGCGTTAGCGGTCTCCCAAAGTCGAGATAGTGTGCCTTATCCTGCAATTGTAGAAATCTTGCTGATCCTTGTTATTCTGGAATTAATTCTGGAAGCCAGCGTCCGATTGCCCAAAAGTATTGGTCCCACAATTACCATGGTAGGCGGAATCATACTGGGACAAGCTATCGTTGCAGCCAAATTAGTGAGTAATCTCATTATTATCATTCTTGCGGCTACGACAATCGCGAATTCAACGGTTGTTGGATTTCAAAATTCGCTCTCGATCCGTTTATTTAAATATCTAATTGTTGTTTTAGCGGCAATTTACGGAGTTTTAGGCATTTTAGCGGGTTTAGTCCTGGTATGTGCGTACTTAGCAAGTCTAAACACCTTTGGAATTCCCTATATTCAAATCAATGTGGCAAAGGGTCGAACCAAAAATGGATAAAAGCTTATCTGTCATGCTCATGTACATTCTCACACATTTAGGGCTCATTTTTTTCCTGTACCCGGAAGATATTATTGGAAGTACAGAATCTGCGCATTGGATTCCTATCCTTGTAGGGATTATCGTACATTTTGTTGTCATTTCGATCTATATGAAAGGTCTAAGTTTTTTCCCGAATTGGGACATTATACGTATTTACAAGAGTGCTGGGAAAGGAGTAGCCCTTATATTTCTTCTGCCAGTAACCCTATATTTATTCGTAATTGCCGTTCTTGCCGTTCGCGCTTACTCAGAAATCATTGTTATCATCTTTTTATCAAGCACTCCCTTATGGGCAATCATGATCTTGTTACTATTCGTGTCCGCCTATCTAGCAACCAAAGGAATTGAAGCGATATTTCGCACCGGGGTTCTGCTCGGTATTATTTTTCTGCCCCTAATTTTTATCATTAGTTTCACTTCTTTTCAAAACATTGATTGGTATTATGCCTTTCCCCTTTTCGAACAAAACTTTTCATTCCTAACAAAATCCTCGTATTTAAAAAGCTTTTTTGCCTTCGCAGGCTGTTTTTTGTTTCTAGGCTTTGTCCAACCTTTTGTTACTTATCAAAGAAAAAAAATTATCCTTGCGGCTGCTGTGCTTATTCCCTTCTTTATCTTCTCTGTCTATATTCCTATTCTCACGTTCGGTGAGGCAACAGCATTAACTCTTCATTTCCCCTTTGTTGTTGTTGTTGAGACGATAAATATTTCTTGGTTCATGTTCGACAGAGTCACCATGTTTTTCTTACTTACATTGATTACTTTCAGCATGCTTTTCATCTCACTGACATTATGGGAGACCAATCGCATTATAAGTCAATGGATTCCCCTCTTTAAACCACTGTATGTTACGCTCGCAATCTCTGTTTCTATCTTTGTTGTTTGTTTAATGATTCCCGATTGGAAAAGCGTAGATAATCTTTTTATATGGAATACGCCGTTAAGATTCTTTATTTTAATCACGGTTCCGTTATCTATTTATTATCTTGGGCTGCGCTTTAAAAGGAAGGTGGGTCATGAACTCAATTAAGTCTACAGTACGAATTCTCGTGCTTTTAAGTATCGTATTTGTTCTGAGCGGTTGTTGGGATAATAAGGACATTAATCATCGTACTTTGCCACTCGTTATGGGTGTTACGAAAATAAATGATGAGTATAAAGTCATCCTACAGGACCCTGAATTGGATCAAAACACGATAAAAATGAATTTGATCAGCCAGACTGGAAAAACAATAAGCCAAGCCGTAGATAAGATCAGTATGAATAAGGAAAAACAGATTGACTTATTTCATGTTAAAGTTATTCTTATTGAAAAAAAGGTCGCGAAGCAAGGTATGAAAGACATTATCTCTGGTTTTATGAGAAGCGGGGAAGTTTCTCTTAAAGCTTACGTTGTGATCTGTGACGAGGACATTGAAAAGTATCTATCGAATGAGAAAAAAGCAACAGTTCCAAAACAAGCCTTTGTATACGACTTTTTCGAAAAAAATGCGGGTTGGAACCCACAGATCGCTCGAGCACAGATATGGCAGATTTATCGTAGTATTTATTCTTATACGAATGACATTGCCATCCCTCTTGTTAAATCAGGTCCATCTTCACCATGTGAATATATAGGCTCATCCGTTATTAGAAGTGGGAAGATGGTGGAACAAATCACACCCGATGAGACTCTCCTCTATAATGCTTTCAACAAGCAAAGTGCACAGGGGAAAATTGAAGTGATGGATCATGCAAGTGTCTTGATTGCTAGTAATACGATGAAATATACAAGCAACTTTGTTGACAATAAGCCATACATGAATACTCAAATCAAATTAAAAGTTGTAATCCTGGAAACGAAAGGAAATCCATCTCAAACGGAAATCATACAAGAATTAGAAAAGCTAATTACCGAACGTTTTCAAATTCTATTTTCGAAAATCCAAAAAAGTGAGGCGGACATCTTAGGAATAGGACAACGTTTCCGAACCAAAATCCCGAGAAAAGATTTACAGCAATGGCGAACAGAATACTATCCTCAGTTGAAAATGAACCTTCAATTTCATACCGATATCCAAAATGAAGGTTTGATAAAAATGCGTTCGAATTAATCTGGAAAACGAAAATAGGAACCTCGGTTTGTCACCGGAGGCTCCTATTTTCATTATTGTCTTTCCACAGCATTCACTCCTTCCTAAAACTCAATACCGCGAACTTTAGAAAATACCATCGTATCTCTCAAAGAACCATCTTCCCCACACTTATCTTGTCGAAGGATTCCTTCCAATGTAAATCCCAGACGTTCAGCAACTCGTGAACTTCGTGTATTGCGACCATCACACCTTATTTCAATTCGATTAGCTTGCAACTCAAAGACAGCATAATTTGTAATGGCTGCTACTGCTTCTGTCATATAGCCTTTATTGCCAAAAGGAGTACGCAACCAATAACCAATTTCAAATTTACGCGATTCCCAATCAATACGATGTAAGCCGCTACTACCAATGAGTTCACCGGTTTCCTTCAGAAAAAGGAGTAATCTTAGATCCGTACGATCTAAGAATTGCAGCCTAGCTCGTCGAATATTTACTTCAGACTCTTCCAAGGTTGGGATATTTTTAGCCCACGGCATCCAGGCACGTAATTCATCCATACTTTCCCTAATTGCTTCATTTACCATCGCGCCATCTTCCCATAAGGGAGCCCGTATTAGCAATCTTGTACTTTCAAAGCTCTCAGGTATCGTATATAAAATCGGGTTGGTTG
>NZ_JBFTQB010000650.1:0-3803 GCF_056398785.1 Paenibacillus sp. 01T422
GCTCAAGCATATTCACACCATCCCCTCCCCATTGTAAAAGGATAAGACGAAGGCAATCCCTGCCCCGATAGCAAAAGCCGTTAGAAAGGCCTCAGCCCCTTTGGAAACGCCTGATACAAAGTGCCCGGCCATTAAATCCCGCACTGCGTTCGTAATGAGAAGCCCTGGAACCAGCGGCATCACAGAACCGATAATGATCGTATCCAAATCATGGCCAAACCCGATGTACACGAATAAAAAAGCCAATGCTCCTATGAATAATGAGGCCAGAAATTCAGCAAAAAATTTAATTCGAACCAAGCGATTAAAGTAACCAAGGAAGGTTAATCCTGCACCTCCTGTAACAAATGCAGGGAGGAAATCATGCCACATTCCTTTGAACATGATTAAGAAACAACCGCTCGCAAGCGCGGCGGCAAGTATTTTGACCCAGGTCGGAAAGCTGGTATTGGCCGCATCGATGTCTGAAAGCAGGCGGTAGGCTTCTTGCGGGGTCAAATCTCCTTTGCTGATGCGTCTGGAGATGGCATTCACAACAGTCACTTTGTGCAGATCGGTTGACCGTGCCGAAATTCGAATCAGCCTTGTCGTCTGCTCAGGTCCATCAATTGAGAAAATAATGCCGGTGGGGGTGACGAAGCTATGTGAGTTAGGGACGCCAAAACCTTCTGCGACGTGGGTCATGGTATCTTCGACACGATAGGTTTCCCCACCGTTTTCGAGCATAATTTTACCGGCTAGCAAACAAACTTGAGCAATTTCATAATTGGTTGGTGGGAGAGGTTCCATAATTGCATGTCTCCTGTTCTCATATTTGACCAAAGTATAATACATTTGGGTACTAATTCCTAAGACAAGCCTAACCTATGGTGAACATCTCGTAAATAGATCTGGACATTCGTATACCCTATGGGGTATTATAAATACCCGTAGGGGTATATAATAGACAACTAACAGGAGTGAACATCATGAATAGAACTATTGTGATTATCGGCGGTGTAGCAGGGGGAGCATCCGCTGCCGCACGTTTACGCAGGTTAAATGAGAACGACGAAATCATCATGTACGAACGGGGAGAGCACATTTCTTTTGCCAATTGTGGATTGCCGTATTATATCGGTGAAACGATCACGAACCGCGATAAGCTTCTCATTCAGTCACCRCAAGCTATGAAAAACCGCTTTGGCATTGACGTGAGAACGCAAATCGAGGTAACGGCAATTGATCGGGAAGCCAAGAAAGTGACTGCCCGACATGTGGGGACAGGGGCTGTCCATGATCAGCCTTATGATATATTGATTATGTCACCTGGAGCAAAGCCAATCGTACCTGACATTCAAGGTTTGGCAGAGGCTAATCACGTGTTTACACTGCGCAATATCCCGGATACTGACCGGATCAAATCCTATGTAGATTCAAGCAGTCCGAAGCATGCCACGATCATCGGCGGTGGGTTCATCGGAATCGAGATGGCAGAGAACCTCCGCCACCGCGGTCTAGAAGTGACTGTTATTGAGCGCAACCCGCAGGTGCTAGGACCTTTGGACATTGAGATGGCAAAGCTCATCGAACGTCATTTGCTGTTAAAAGGCGTTCAGTTGATTTTCAATGACGGCGTAGAGGAATTGATGGATAACGGAAGAACGTTGAGGTTGAAATCGGGAAAACATCTATCGACCGATATGATTATACTTTCTGTGGGGGTTAAGCCTGAAAGTCAGTTAGCCGCTGATGCAGGCCTTACGCTAGGCGTCAAAGGTTCCATTCAAATCAACGAACATATGCAGACGAATGATCCAGCTATTTATGCCATCGGCGATGCTGCCCAAGTGAAAGACCGGGTTCACGGCTTCGATACGGTCGTTCCTCTGGCCTGGGGGGCTAACCGACAAGGACGCCTCGTTGCCGATCATATTAATGGGCTGCAGGCTTCCTATCAAGGCGCTTTCGGTACAGCAATCGTGAAGGTGTTTGACCTAACGGCTGCTGTTACAGGAAACAATGAAAAGACACTGCGCCGCTTAGGCGTGCCCTATGAAGTTATTCATATTCATCCGAACTCACATGCCGGTTACTATCCAGGTGCGGCTTCGATGTCGATTAAGCTTCTGTTTGACAAAGGCAACGGACGCATATTTGGCGCTCAAGCCGTTGGAGCGAGTGGAGTGGACAAACGTATCGATGTGATTGCGACAGCGATGCGCGGTGGTTTGCGGGCAGATGAACTAGCCGATATTGAACTGTCGTATGCGCCGCCTTACTCGTCAGCCAAAGATCCTGTCAATATGGCTGGATATGTGGCAGCGAACATCATCGACGGGATCGTTGAAACGATGCAATGGCATGAGGTGGATCGTTATGTCGAGCAAGGTGGGCTTCTAATCGATGTGAGAGATGCAATCGAACGGGAGCTTGGGTATATTCCTGGTTCCGTCTGTATACCGCTGAATGATATTCGCGAGCATTTGCACGATATTCCGGCAGGCTCAGAGGTTGCTGTTTCCTGTCAGGTCGGTTTGCGAGGATATCTAGCTGCGCGAATTCTGAAGCAGCATGGCTTTCAAGTTAGAAATGTAGATGGCGGTTATAAAACATATGCTTCGATGAAGGAAAGAGCTCCACTTCCGATTCAAGATGTTAAAGAATCTAAATCAGCTCAGACGCCAATTCTTATTGATGCTTGCGGCTTGCAATGTCCGGGTCCGATTATGAGGGTGTATGAAACCATGAAAGGATTAAAGGATGGGGAGCAAATCGAGGTTCATGCGACAGACTTCGGATTCGCGGCAGATATCCAGAAGTGGTCCGAGAAAACGGGGAATACGCTGCAATCGTTGGATACTTCAACTGGAATTGTGAAAGCCGTCGTCAGCAAAGGGCAATCTGTAGGAGATGGCTTATCCTCCCATGCTGCTGAGGTAAGCGCCAATGGGACAACAATGGTTGTCTTCAGCGGAGATTTGGATAAAACGATCGCGGCTTTCATTATTGCATCAGGAGCCGCGGCAATGGGGAAGAAAGTAACGATGTTCTTCACCTTCTGGGGACTCAATGTTTTACGTAAAGAAGATGCACCTCCCGTTGCCAAAGACGGTTTAGAGACGATGTTCAGTATGATGATGCCTAAAGGA
This sequence comes from Paenibacillus sp. 01T422, assembly GCF_056398785.1. NCBI lineage: Bacteria > Bacillati > Bacillota > Bacilli > Caryophanales > Paenibacillaceae > Paenibacillus > Paenibacillus sp. 01T422. Next base: position 3,132 of record NZ_JBFTQB010000650.1, read on the forward strand.
ACGCGTAAGCTGCCGATGTCCAAAATGAATATGGGTGGAATGGGTGCGAAGATGATTCGACATGTTATGAAGCGGAAAAATGTAGAGTCGCTAGAATCACTCATGCAAGGAGCTATCCAAGCTGGAGTGAAATTAATTGCATGTACGATGAGTATGGATATAATGGGAATTAAACGCGAAGAGCTAATGGATGGCATTGACTACGCTGGAGTTGCCAGTTATTTAGGCGATGCGGAGGATGCTGGACTTAATCTCTTTATTTAAGGAGAGAGTGAATGATGGAGTATGATAAAGCTCTGAAAAATAGATTGAAACGGATGGAAGGCCAAATTCGCGGTATTCTTGGAATGATGGAAGCGGGAGAAGATTGCCGGGAGGTCGTGACCCAGCTATCAGCGGTTCGAACTGCTGTCGACCGTACAATTGGTGTTGTAATCGGGTCGAATCTTCAGCATTGTATTCAAGAGGAACTTGCCAAAGGAAATTCACCGGACAAGGTGATTCAAGAAGCTGTGGAGCTTCTCGTAAAAAGCAGATAAAAATAGGGGTGTCTCATTAGGTTAGGAATACCTGATGGACAACCCCTTTTTTATACGTTAAATTCATATTATTGTGCTCGCTTGGCAGGATGAACAGCGGTTTTCTCCCAATCCAGCAGCAGCTTGATGGTCT
>NZ_JBFTQB010000651.1:0-3788 GCF_056398785.1 Paenibacillus sp. 01T422
CTGCATCGGACGCTTCATCTGATTAAGCAAAGCGGCGTCAAAGCAGGGGTTGTCCTTAACCCTGCAACCCCGATTTCGCTTATTGAGCACGTGCTCGATGAGGAGTTGGATCTTGTTCTTATTATGACCGTCAATCCTGGCTTTGGCGGACAAGCGTTCATTCCCGGTATGCTCCGCAAAATCCGCGCATTGCGCGATCAAGCGAACGCCAAGGGACTGAATGGTCTTCATATTGAGGTGGATGGCGGTATTAACGAAGTCACAGCTCGCCAGGTGATCGAAGCGGGAGCCGATGTGCTCGTCGCAGGCAACGCCGTATTTGGCCAGTCCGACCGCGCCGACGCAATTAAACGAATTCGGGGGTAGAGGGGAGCGGGACGATGAGATTTCTCTGGCTGTTTCTGTACAGTCTGGTTTGCGCCGTGCTTCTTGCGTGTTTTTCTAACATACACGATTTTACGAAGTATATTTTTTCACTCGGTGCCTTGTATCTGGGGATGCGTTTCTTCCGCCGGTTTGAAGGACTCGGATTTCRCATTTGGTTTATCGTGATTGCCGTGGTCTTGTATTTCATTTTCACCTTAATTTATGCGCTATACACGCAGATGGGTATAACTGCACCCTAGCTGCATACATATAGTTACAAGAGCGATGCGCTCTTGTAGCTTTTTTTGCTTTCTGGAAGCGAATAGATCGGAGAAAGTAAAATAGAAGGTACTTTTTCACGACCGGGGCATATACTGTTGTAATGATGTTAGTGCTCACGAAGTCGAAGTCAGTCTTCGGGCATGCGTCCGTTTGCTGGCTAAACTCTAAGGAGGGGTAGAGAATGAAGTTCTACACAATCAAGCTACCAAAATTTTTGGGTGGATTCGTGAAAGCTGTACTTAATACGTTTAGCAAAAACTAAGTTAGCTAACACATACGAAGTGCAAATCCCCAGAAATGCAAAAAAAGCACCGGAAGGTGCTTTTTGTCTTTTTACATAAAGTATAAGTATCCGAAAATTAAACGCGAGCCACTTTACCGGACTTCAACGCACGAGCACTTACGTAAACCCGTTTTGGTTTACCATCAACGAGGATGCGAACCTTTTGAACGTTAACTCCCCAAGTACGCTTATTTTTATTGTTAGCGTGGGACACGTGGTTTCCTGATTTAGGACTTTTACCTGTAACGAAACATTTGCGGGACATGTTTGACACCTCCTTCGGCAGTATACAAAGCAGCCTGGGTGGCAAGCCTAAGCTTGACATGACAGCTTTCCTCAAATTTAGACTTTGCTTCTTGTGATTCTTATATTAACCAGCAAAAACACACTTAAATATAATAGCATAGCAAAAGGAGCGGAGTCAACGAATTACCTTCTTTTTTGCCGTTTATTTATTAAGTATGTTATAGTACAATGAAGATTAGCCCACCTTTCCGAATACATAGYAATTGACGATTTGGCGTCGACTTTGCTAAAGCAAAGCTGGAATGGGAATACTTACATAATTAGTCGCTAAAGTGAAACATGAAGGAGTTGTAAGATAATGCCAATTGAACTCACAACCGAGTTTGGAAAAGTGTATATTACCAATGAAGTGATTTCAACTCTGGCGGGATCCGCTGCGTTAGATTGTTATGGACTTGTTGGCATGGCCACTAGAAAGCAATTGAAAGACGGAATAGCARAACTGCTAGGACGGGACAATTTAAGCCGCGGTGTCGAAGTTCGTCGGGAGAACGGGCGACTCGAGATCGATCTTTATATTATTGTCAGCTATGGAACCAAAATATCCGTAGTTGCCGGCAATGTCCAAACGAAAGTCAAATATATTTTGAACGATGTCGTAGGGCTTCAAGTGGACGATGTGAACATTTTTGTTCAAGGAGTTCGTGTAGCCAAATAAAAGCCCGATAACCAGGAAGGGGAATCACTTTGAGTAAGCGCTTTATTTCAATAAATGGAAATGACTTCACTGCCATGGTCTTGGCGGGTGCGGATAACCTTCGCCGAAATGTAGACAAGGTTAATGGATTGAACGTATTCCCTGTACCCGACGGAGATACCGGCACCAACATGAATTTAACACTCACCGCAGGTTGTGAGGAACTGAAAAAGAAGCCATCCTCTCATATTGGGAAAGCAGCTGATGCATTGTCCAAAGGGTTACTGATGGGCGCCCGAGGTAACTCTGGGGTTATTCTGTCACAGCTGTTTCGCGGATTCGCGAAGCATGTGCACGATCTTGAGAATGTGAATGCACAGGAATTCGCGGCTGCGTTGCAGCAAGGCGTAGAGACAGCCTACAAGGCTGTCGTGAAACCGGTAGAAGGCACGATTCTGACCGTGTCCAAAGAAGCAGCTAAGCATGCCATGCAGTATAGACGCGGCGGCGATTTGCTCGATCTTATGCAGGAAGTTTTGAGCAAGGCGAACGAAGCCCTCGCTAGAACGCCTGAGCAGCTTGCTGTGCTCAAGCAGGTTGGGGTGGTAGATGCAGGCGGTCAAGGGCTTGTCTGCGTGTATGAAGGCTTCGTCACAGCGTTAAACGGGGGTCTGCTCCAGGTAGAGGAAGACTACGCGACGATGGATACAAGACTCGATACGGTTTCCGTAGTTCCGGGCTTGAACCTCGCCAAAGAAGTTCACGCGCATCTTCCAGCGCAGGCGCACTTGGCTACGGAAGATATCGAATTCGGATATTGTACGGAATTTATGCTAACGATCGAACCTGGCAAGGTGCCAGGGATTGCTTTCGACGAAGGCAGGTTCCGTGAGCAGCTGAGCAAACTGGGAGATTCTTTGCTCGTCGTTGCCGATGACGAACTGGTGAAGGTGCATATTCATGCGGAATACCCAGGTGAAGTCATGAACCAGGCGATGAATTACGGCGCACTGAGCCGTATCAAAATTGAAAATATGCGCGATCAGCATTCACATATATTAGAAGAGATGACCACGGAAGGTTACGAGGTCTCAGTTCCGACTGCTGTAACAGCGGCAGCACCGGGCAAGCCGTATGGTTTCGTTGCAGTCGCTTTGGGTGAGGGCATTACTGAGATTTTATCCAGTGTAGGCGTTGATGTCGTACTGTCCGGCGGACAGACGATGAATCCAAGCACAGAGGATATCGTAAATGCGGTTAATAGCATTGATGCGGAAACCATCTATGTGCTGCCGAACAACTCCAACATCATCCTCGCAGCGCAGCAAGCAGCTGATCTGGTCGACAAAACGTTGATCGTCATTCCATCCAAATCAATTCCTCAAGGTCTTGCAGCCATTCTGGCGTTCCAAGAGAAAGCAGATGCCCCAACAAATACGGAAGCGATGAACGAATCACTTCGCCGTGTGAAATCCGGTCAAGTGACTTATGCGGTGCGTGATACGAATATGGACGGAATTGACATCAAGCAAGGGCATTTTATCGGTATTCAAGATGGTCGGATCGTGTCTTCACAGCCAAGTCTGATGGATGCTTGTAAAAAGCTGCTCGAAGAAATGATTGATGAAGGCAGCGAGATCGTGACAATCCTCACCGGAGAAGATGCCGTGAGCGCAGAGACGGAAGAACTGGAGGCCTTCATTCAGGCGGTTTATCCCGAAATTGAAGTCGAGCTTCACCCTGGTGGACAGCCATTGTACGCGTACCTGTTCTCTGTAGAATAAACGATCATCCCCACGGTGGATTAAATTCGGGAAATGGAGTGAGCCCTGTTGACACATATTCGTATTGTAACGGACAGCACGGCCGACATACCTTTGGCACTTAGACAAGAGCTTAACATTGAGATGGTGC
>NZ_JBFTQB010000652.1:0-6808 GCF_056398785.1 Paenibacillus sp. 01T422
ATTTTTAAGTGAATATAAACAAAAAAAGAGCTGCCAATGGCAAGCTCCTCAATTAACTCTCGTTCATAACTTATCATAATCCTCGTGGGTCTGCTGGAAACGATATTTCAAATTCCGTCCCCTTGCCTACTTCGCTTGTCATATTTATTTTCCCCTTCATGGCACGAATAAGACTGAATGAGACCATGGTACCAAGGCCAGTCCCTTTCTCTTTGGTCGAAAAATACGGCGTACCGAGCCGGCTAATTTGTTCTTTCGTCATACCAATCCCATTGTCACGTATCGTAAGGATAACTTTATTCGTCTGTTCTTTGAGTCCTATTTCTAGAACGCCACCGCTTTTCGCCATCGCCTCAATGGCATTTTTCCCAATATTGATCAGCGATTGCCTAAGCTTATTCCGATCCCCTTCGATAAACATTTGCCCATCCTGCAAGGTAACCTCGATTTTGACATCATTATAATTTGCGATCGTTAATAGTACCTGAGAAACGTACTGAACCTCATCTTTCATAAGAATTAGCTCGTCTTTCTCCGGCTCAGGTTTTGCGATGGCTAAGTAGTCACTAATGATCACTTGCGCCCGATCTAATTCTTCCAGCGAGATTTGCTGATAAAATTGGAGCTTAGCTGGTGCCAAATGAGGCACGCCCATTAATTGAATGAACCCTCTCACCGCCGTGAGCGGATTTCTGATTTCATGGGCGACAGAAGCGGCCATCTCGCTGACAATTCTCATTTTCTCACCATGGACGGCATCTTCCTGCATATGAATATACTTTTGTTGAAACTCGATCAGGTAAATATAGACGGCTATGACGATACTTTGCAGGATATAGGTTTGGGATGAAGAGATTAGATTAGATGTAAAAAGTTCAAGCTTACCCACACTCGTTAAATAGATGAGAAAACTTACGATTTTAACCGCGACGCATACAATGACGGCAGAAATCATTTTATTGATTAGACTCATTTGTCGATATCTTTTGAGCAGCAAGACAATGAAAAAAATCGTGGGAATAAACGAAACGCAATAAATCAAATTATTTGGATTTCCGAGTAGATAACGGACAACAATAATGGCAGCATACAGGAACATTGACACATAAATCCCACCATACAAGGAGCCGACAATCAGTGGAATAGAACGAAAATCATAGACCAAACCATTCAAATTAACCGGTATGGACATCGCGAACCCAATTGCTATTGTGAAAAAAAAGCAAAGCCACAGCCGGTACTTCATGCTATGACTTTGTAATTTATACAAATAGGGATATACAACAAGCGGAGAGAAAATCAAGAAGATATTTAATATAAAGTCTTTAAAAAAATCAATCATGACAACATCATCTTCTAATAAGGCCCCCGAATGTAGTCTTTCACCCTATCCTCATAAAAGGATTGAAGACGTGCCAGTTCTTCCTCGTGAAAGGATGGCGTCTGCGCCGTTCCGAGGTTATCTTCGACTTGCCGTTCGTTCTTGAAACCTGGAATGACACAAGTAATATTCGGATTGTCCAAAATCCAGCGCATAGAAGCTTGCGCCATGTTGCCGCGGCCTTCTGCGATCCATGCCAATTCCCTTGCCAGCTCCACTCCCTTGGTAAATGGAAGCCCGGCAAACGTCTCGCCAACGTTGAACTGTGCGCCATCCGCATTGAAATTCCGGTGATCATCCGCAGCAAATGTGCTCGTTTCCGTGAATTTCCCGGTCAATAGGCCACTGGCTAGCGGGAGTCTGACCAGAATTCCTACCCCTGCAGCTTGCGCCTGCGGAAATAAAGATTCGGCTGGTTTTTGCCGGAACAGGTTATAGATTACTTGCAATGCCTTGACACCAGGTTTACTGAGCGCGAACAAACCTTCTTCTACTGTCTCGACACTAACGCCGTAATGGCGAATTTTCCCTTCCGCTTTGAGCTTGTCCAGGACGTCGAAAACCTGACCATCCTTCAAAATAGCTAGCGGCGGACAGTGAATTTGATAGAGATCGATACGCTCGCGATTTAATCTTTTCAAGCTATCCTCGCAATATTGACGAACCGTTTCCTCTGAATACGTTTTCGCATCATGAATATCTCCAGCTCTGCAAAACTTTGTAGCTATGTAAATGTCATCTTCTTTTCCTTTAGTTGCTTTAGCCAGCAGCTCTTCCGCATGTCCCGAGCCATATACATCGGCTGTATCAAAAAAGTTAACCCCTGCCTCCATAGCCAGGTGTAGGCCTCTAATGGCTTCATCATCGTTAGCTTGTCCCCAGCCCCCACCGATTGCCCATGTGCCAAAGCTAACTTCACTAATGCTAAGTTCCGTATTACCTAGTTGACGGTATTTCATTCCTAACTCCCCCTCCTTGTAATTGCGGTTTTCGTACAAAGTACAACATGTCTATATTCTCCATATATCTCCTATTTCCCTCTTTTGAAGAATATCTCTAAGACTGCCGCACATGTTTATTTCCAAAACCACTTTTCATAGATAAGGTAGCCTAAATAGGACAGAACCCCTAGGGATATATTCAACCATCCGACAAAAATAGCGCCTTTTTTTTCTTTTTGCATATTAGCTTTGGCATATAGCTTTACATCAAAGATGAGAACGAGGATTCCCGATAACAAAAGCAGCGTAACTGTATAATTGTTAAAGGTTATCATCGCTCGTTCCCCCTTAATTGGTTTTCGTGCCAATCCGTCTGATCTTTACACGCAGCTTGACATCGACAAACATTTCTTTATAGTGGTGCTGCCACTCTTCTTTGGTCTTAACTTCCTTGTTCCAGTAACCGGGCTGGGTTGCCCGCACGTATTCCCCAAAGCCGAATATGTCACAGCCCTCTTTTTGAGTTTGCTGAATAAATTTTTCAAATCCCTGATTGGCGTCTTTCTCAATCATCGCTTCTAGTTTCTGGAGATTTTCCTTTGTAATACGAAAATTCTCATTCGATTTTTCTTCAATATCTCCCTCGATCTGGCAATTTACTACGGCGTAAACCTTGCCGTTTTTGATCTTTGTTGTTATTCTCGATTTCCTGTGGGTCGTCTTGAAAATGATGGAAGTATTCGTACCTGGCAGCTCTTGAAGGGCGCTATACCCCCCAGGGTTAATCTCCTTGATCGCCATGTAATGACCAATTTGTAGTGCTGTCGATGTGCCAACCATTTTTTCGTCTCTAAAATAAGCCATCCCAGCAATTTCAATATTGGATTCTTTCTTTAAAACCAAATAAGGAACTGTTCCTTCCTGGCCTGAATGCCTTTTCTCGCAACAGCTTCTGACACGATGATTACGCGCAAATGACCGTAAAATAACCGGTCTGCAAGCTGCTGCTGCAGATTCATCAAGGAATCATCTATCGTATAGCCGACGCTTGTCAGTACCCAAATTGGTTTTTGCCCTGGAGGGCTCCCGGATCCGCCACCCGTCCCGAGCGGGATGCGCCCCGGGACGGCAATCTGGACCGTAACGCGAATAAGCGTCTTATTCGACTCCGACTGGCTTTTTCCAATATGCGTGGCATTGCTTGTTTCCTTCTCATCCCCCGGCTTGGCCTCATCAATCCCGATCGCAAGCACGACAGCGCGATCTTCAATTTCCAATCGATCCCAACAGCCCGAAAGCAAAGGGGCAATCAACGAGAATACAAGAATCTGTTTAATCAGATTTTGCCACAAGTTGATCACCCCGACTTTTTTTCTTGCGAATCATCGCCACAACCAGTAAAACAAAAGGATACGCGATAGTGAAGATTAACCCCCAACGTCCTACAACCTGGATGATCTCATACATCTGCAGCAAGTTTTGAGGAAACATCGCGAGGACATAGATGAAGGGAATCAAGAAAAATGTAAACATTTTGTGATCATTCAAGCGTAACAATTGGGTTGTGAAATAAATCGCTAAATATAAAGAAGAGAGCAAAGTTGTAAATACCGCGGTAACCCATACAGCCAGAAAAGCGCCGTCCAAACGTTCAAGAATATTAGCAGGCAAGGAAGTTGTTTTGGCCAATTCCAAGGTCGGCCACACTAACTTTTTAATTTCCTCGGCACCAAATACACCAACCGTAGCTATTACGATCAATATATACAAGGCCCCAGCGATCCCCATGCCAACATATCCAGCCAGCATGGCTTTCTCTGGCCGGCGCATAGCGGGAATAACGATGGTCATGACAAATGAGCCTTGAAATAAGGCTGCCATCGTCAGCGTCCCCGCAAACATACCACTCGGCTCATTACCCCAAAATGGCAGCAGGTTGATGGCTTGCGCATTTTTTAGAGATAGCACAACAATCAATACGATTGGGAACACAATGACCGGAAAATAGAAATGATGGAAGTACGTAAAAGTCGTAATATCTGCCCTGGAAGAGACGGCTGCAAGGAGCAGCATGACAATAACCGTTACTTCAAGCGGTGTTTTCGTTAAGACAGAAGTAACGACCACTTCACCAAATTCACGCGAAGCCAACGCGGTAATCAAGCAAAAAAAGATAATGATTAACACGCTGAATGCCCGTGCTGACCATTTGCCAATCAATTCCTCACTATATTCAATGATGGATTGCGATGGAAACAGCATGCCAAGTTTCGTTAATAGCCATAGTCCCAGGAGTCCGATCAAGAAACCAATCAAGGTTACAAGCGGTGCCCCGGAATCCGCTGCTCGGACAGCGAAGAGTGAGAGCGCCAACACCCCCACTCCAATAATCGTGCTAATCAGTATGATCGCTGCCTGAATTACTGTGATCTGGCGAGGATGCTCCATAGGTTACGTTCCTCCTATCTCCAACTTTCAATGGGTCCAACGTATTGTTTGGCGCTTTGTCGCTCATTTCTTTCGATAATTTGCCTAGACGAGTGTCATTAGGTGTATGTAAGAGCGCAGGTCTTTTGGGCATCGACCACAGGGGTAATCGTGCCAAGGTGTCCTTCATCCCCTGAAAATTCCCAGGCACAATCGGGCTCAAGTAGGGAACTCCGAAGGAACGCAGAGAAAGCATGTGGTTGGCGATCAGGATTAAGCCGATCATCACACCATATAGTCCGAAAAGGCCTGCTAGAAACACAAGCGGAAATCGCAACAGCCTTAGCGCTAGAGCTGCATTGTAAGCCGGTGTTGCAAAGGAACCGATCGTCGTTAACGCAATGATAACAACCGTAATCGGTGAGATGAAACCTGCTGCAACCGCTGCTTGCCCAACGACAAGCACACCAACAATGGATAGTGCGCCGCCTACCTGCTGTGGAAGCCGCAGCGTCGCTTCCCTTAGTACCTCCATGGAAACTTCCATGATTAACACCTCAATAACGGACGGGAACGGCACACCCGCTCTACCGCCTGCAACCGCGACAGCAAACTCCGTCGGAATTAGTTCCGGATTAAACGAGATCAGAGCCACGTACAACGATGGAAAAATCAGCGAAAAAACTAGCGCAACGAGGCGGGCAAGCCGTATGAAGCTGACAAGGAGATACCGTTCCGAATAATCTTCCACCGTTTGGTAAAATTGACTGAAGACAGTTGGCAAAATAAGCGCGAACGGTGATCCGTCTACAAGCAGAATCACTCTGCCTTCCAGAAGATTAGCGACAGCTTTGTCAGGCCGCTCTGTGTTTTGAATCTGCGGAAATGGCGAGACATGGTTATCCTCAATAAATTGCTCCAAATAACCTGCATCAAGAACGCCGTCAATATCAATCAACGATAGACGTCTGAATACCTCTTCGACGAGTTCTGGATTTACAACGCCATTAATGTAACACAGGGCCACTTTGGATTTCGTAACCCGCCCAATTCGGATAGTTTTTATCCGGAAATCCGGTGTTGGGAGCCGATAGCGTAGAAGGGCCAAGTTCGTTCCCAATATTTCGATAAAGCCTTCTCGGGCTCCTCTGATCACCTGCTCCGTTTCTGGCTGTGTGATTGAGCGTTTATCAACTTGGCGCGTACTGAAAACAAAAGCATCTATTAAGCCGTCGACCAGAATGACGGTTTTCCCTTCTACAATGGCTTGGATGATCTCATCCAACTCGGTTTCTGTTCTGCCTTCACACGAATACAACGTATCGTTCAAGAGATAATCTCTCATTGAACGGTCATCGTCCCTGGAATATTCCTTAGAGGTAGTTAACATCAAAGGCCTTAATATGTGATCGTTCAAATGCTGCTTATCAATTAAGTCAGCGAAATACAATGCTGCCGCTTGATGCTCGTCACATATACAAAAACGGCGCATGATGAAATCGTCATTGTCGCCAAGTATGCTTTGAACGAAGTCCAATGAATCATCGAGTTTTGGACAAACAGTAGCTTCTCCATTTTTCTCCAAAATCTGGTGGGCTGGCTCTTCGATCCGTGTAGTCTTTGGGGGCTGTTGACTTTGACTTTGGGATCCTAGCCTTGTCCGACGCCTATACCATTGCCAAATCGTCATCCGAATACGCCCCCCTGCACATCTCTCTAGATGATTCCAACTACTTGATCCCATTGATTTCCTTCCATGTATTTTTATCCAAAATCGAGATTCTATGCATAAATAAAAACTGCCCCCTCAGTCTCGCTAGACCATAAGGAGCAGTTCTATAGGAATCTATATTTATTTGTAAGGATCAATCGTTTGGATGGTACCATCCGCGTTATACGTTAGTTCCGTATATTTGACGCAGCGTTTGTGGTTAACTCCGTCCGATAGGGAAGAATCATGATAAAATAAGTACCATTTATCCTCGAATTGCACAATGGAATGATGCGTTGTCCACCCGATAACCGGCGTAAGAATCGTGCCTTTGAAGACATAAGGTCC
>NZ_JBFTQB010000653.1:0-3776 GCF_056398785.1 Paenibacillus sp. 01T422
ATGTTCTATAAACTCCAGTGCTCCCCAACCTTTCCTATACTTCCATATTAAAGAAGTTTATACAAAACTATTTTACAGACTCTCGTGAAGGGAATCAAGTAGCCATTCCTCCTACATCCATCCATGTGAGTTACCCTAGTCTCCTAGATAGGATATTGCACAAAAAACGATATTTTAATCACAAAAAACTATGACTTATTTCGAGTATTATTTTAGAATAGCAAAAGAAAGCGCTTTTATTCTTCGTTTTTTTACTGCGGTCAGGCTTAAACTACACTTTAATATACTGGGAGGGTTATTGGTTGAGTCCAATGAGAAAAGTGAAATTAGGTGTAATTGGTTTAGGCGGAATGGGAAGCAGCCATCTCAGGTATTTGACACAGATGGAGACAGTTGAAGTCGTAGCAGTTTGTGATGTTGTACATGAAAAGGCTGACAAAGCAGCGGCTCTATACCATACCAAGGCCTATTACAGCCATACGGAGCTTTTTAACAAATCGGGCATAGAGGCTGTATTAATAGCCGTTCCCCATTACGATCATACGCCTATATCGATTGATGCCTTCCATAAGGGAATCCATGTTCTTTGTGAGAAACCTATTGCGGTGCATGTCAATGATGCTCAAAAAACGATTGACGCCTATGAAAGCGCCAAGGAGCACCATCCCAATCTGATGTTTGGCATTATGTTTCAAGAAAGAACCTACCCTCACCATAAAAAAATCAAAGACATTCTTGATGGAGGCGAGCTGGGCAAATTAATCAGAGCGACCTGGATTAATACCAAATGGTTCCGATCTCAACTTTACTACGATAGCGGCGAATGGCGTGCAACTTGGGCTGGGGAAGGCGGAGGAATTTTGACCAATCAATGTCCTCATAATCTGGATCTCTACCAATGGTTATTCGGTCTTCCGTCGCGGATTAACGGTTTTGCGCATATTGGCAAATATCATGATATCGAAGTTGAAGATGAAGTAACCGCATACTTTGAGCACGAGAACGGGATGGTAGGCCATTTTATCGTAACTACCGCTGAAACACCTGGATCGAACCGGATGGAGATCGTGGGAGAGTACGGGAAATTGGTTTTTGAGGATAATCAAATTGTTTTGTATCGAACCCGTGAGTCGATGCTTCGTTTTATCAAAGAATCGCAAAGCAGGATGGGCAATGTTGAAAATTGGTATACGGAAATTCCTGTGGACGTGAATGTACCTACAGGACATCAAGTCGTGACAGAGAAATTTATCGAGGCTATACAAAATGGCGGCGGGGAGCTTATCGCACATGGCCCTGAGGGGATCAACGGACTAACGATTGCGAACGCAATTATGCTTTCTTCGTTCAACGACCAAACTGTCAGGCTGCCTATGGATACAGACGAATATGAGAAGAAGCTTAAGGAACTGATCCGAAGTTCCAAATACAAGAAGACAGTGAGACTGGATGGCGCTATGGATATCAGCTATTCCCAGGGTTAAGTCTTATCAACTTACAAAATGTCTAGGGGGAACTACCAATGAAGGGTAAACTCGGCATGGTTTCAGCTTTATCTCTTTCTGTTGTATTACTCGCAAGTGTATTAACGGGGTGCACCTCTAATGCTACGAAGCAAACAAGTACGTCAGAAAAAAATGAAGCAAGTTTATCTTCAATCCCGCTGCCTATCGTTAACAAACCTATCACCTTAAAAATGTTTGTGCCCATGGATGCCAAAGTAGCGGCAACCATGAAAAACTATAATGAAATCGCTGTGTTTAAAGAATTGGAAAAAAGGACAGGGATTCATATTGAGTTCATTCATCCTGCATCTATGGATGGGGCAGCGATCAAGGAACAGTTCAACCTTATGGTCGCGTCGGGCGATTTACCTGATCTGATTTATTATAACTGGATAGGCGATTATAACGGCGGACCCAATAAAGCGATCAAGGATGGCGTCATTTTGCCACTGAATGATTTGGTAGATAAGTACTCACCCAATCTTAAAGCGTTTATGAACTCCGATCCTAAAGCGAATAAACAGCTGCGTACAGACGATGGTACGATCTATGTTTATCCCGAGGCCCAATCGCCGAATCAGTATGCGAAAGTAAACCCTAATCCGAATCCTGCATTTCAGACTTTTGGATGGCAGATCCGCCAGGACTGGTTGGAAAAACTGAATTTAAAGTCACCTGAAACGATTGACGATTGGTATGAAGTGCTAAAAGCGTTCAAAACGAAAAATCCTAGCGGCAGCGGTAAAAATGACGAAATTCCTATGGCACCTAAAGGAGCGGGGGACCTGCAGAACTGGGTCAGAGCATGGGGGATCAACTACGGGTTTTATCATGATGGCGATAAAGTCAAATATGGACCCTACACCCCGGAGTACAAAGAAGCGCTAACAACCTTAGCAAAATGGTATAAAGAAGGCTTGATCGACCCTGATTTTGGAATTACGGATGCCAAACAATTCGATACCAAAGTTATGGGTAACCGTGCAGGCTCATGGACGGGATCGACATCAGGAACATTCGGTAGATTTGTTCAATTGATGAAAGCGAAAGATCCGTCAGTAAAATTATCAGGAACGGTTCCGCCTTACGTTACAGGCACGAAGTCCTACAATTTCAATGTTGATGAAATCAAGGTTGCGAGTGGCGGCGGTGTCGCGATATCCGCAAAAAGTAAATATGCGAAGGAAGCTGCGATGTGGTTGGACTATGGCTACAGTCCGGAAGGATCACTGCTCAATACCTTCGGTATTGAAGGCGAGAGCTACAAGATGGTGAACGGTTCGCCTCAACTGCTTCCAGAAATTACGAATAATCCAAAGGGCTTGTCGATTGATGAGGCGTTATCTAAATATTCCCGAGGATCTGGCGGACTGGCTTTTGTCATGACACCTGAGATTTGGCAGCAGCGCATGGCTTTACCTGAACAGCAGCAAATTATTGGCTTATGGAAAGCAGGCTCCTACGACAGAACCATGCCGCCGGGGGTAACGCCAACCATTGAGGAATCAACCAAGATGGCATCCATTACTTCAGCGGTTAATACGTATAGGGATGAGATATTCTCTAAAATGATCATGGGACAAGTACCTCTTAGTGAGTTCGATAATTATATGAGCAAATTAAAAGCTATGGGCATCGAGGATGCGATCAAAATTCAGCAAGCGGCATACGACAGATACATGGCAAGACAATAAGTCTTAACGTTGACCAGATTAGGTTTGGCTAGCAGTAAGAGCGCCAGCACTTGATCACCTCCCAAAGGTAAGATCAATGCTGGATGCCTGCTGCGCGAATTTCTTCGCTCAAAGGGGACGAACGATGGAGAATATGACGGTTGGTGAGACGGCGCATGCCAGAAATGTCTATCAGACGACGAAGCAAAACAGCTTTGTCCATAGACTTCGAAGAGACTTGTATAAAAACAGAATCATTTATTTCATGGCCTTACCCGTGGTCGCTTACTATATTATTTTCCAATATATTCCTATGTATGGAGCCTCGATTGCTTTTAAAGATTTCTCCCCAATGAAGGGAATTTGGGGCAGCACTTGGGTGGGCATGCAGCATTTTACCGATTTTTTTAACGATGTTTATTTCGGCAGAATTCTTACGAATACCCTTTTAATTAGTGTATATAACATTGTTTTTGGTTTTCCGGCACCAATCATTTTGGCCTTGCTATTAAACGAAGTACGAAAAAATCATGTTTTTAAAAGGTTTGTGCAATCGGTGACGTATTTACCGCATTTTATTTCAGTTCTGGTCTTATGC
>NZ_JBFTQB010000654.1:0-3773 GCF_056398785.1 Paenibacillus sp. 01T422
ACCGATTACAGTAGGACGCGACCTGATGGCCTTTCAGTTAGATTAGTGGTGTAGGTAGAAACAGACGCCAACCGATTGTTAGGAATATTGTTTCGAAATAGAGATGGACCATCATAATGAACTCTAGATTAGCCATTCATTATTAGAACTGAAGAATTTTTATGTTATGTATACAAGTTCTTGTCTTTCGCACAAAACAAGAACCTGTATACAACTCGTTATGGTGTCTAGCCAGAAAGCGGCAATTATAATTTATTAGGAAATATAATCTCTACCTAATCCAAGCTCCGTAAGCAGTTGTCTGTAAGCAATCGAAGTCCGATCGGCAGGGATATGAGCTTCGGCCATTAAATCGAGTGGAAGATCTTCAGGCGTCTGCGATTCAACCATTTCTCGATCTTCTTGAAAGACCTGTAGATTAAACCGAATCGTATCTTCCGCTGGGATCGTCTTGTCAAAATTGCGAGAGATAGGGCAAAACAACCGGGTGTAACGTGCTGATACAGGAGAAGCGCAATTCAAAATCATGAGTTTTCCTTCATCCGGAAAATGAACAGTTAGTGATGCTGCAAACGGGGCGAACACACGGAAGGCACGCAACCACATAAACCCCTGAGGTGCCGGATTTTCTTGGCCTTTGCCATAATTGCTGACAGTACTCCAATAATCTGCGAAAAGTTGATTGCCATTACGCGTCACTTTATACTGCGGTACTTCTGTATTGGAACGGTCGCCGAAGGTTGCTGTATGAACATATGCGAAATGAGAAACATCCAAAAACCCCTCTAACTGGCGACCGGCCGATCCTGCAATATCAAAACTGGGAGGTAAAATATTCACAAAGTCTGGATCATCCCACCCGGAAAAATCGGGGATATTCTCATCGTCAGCAGTTAACGATGTCCATATCAGCCCATAACGTTCAATGACCGGGTAGGTGATTAACTTGAGTTTAGGCGATATTTTGGCATCAGGATGGGCAGGGACGGCTGTGCAGATACCATCGCAGCTATAGCGAAATCCATGATATGGACATACGATTTCGTCATTCTCGACCCACCCTTTGCTAAGCGGAGCACCGCGATGGAAGCAAAGATCACGGGCAACGACGACTTTGCCTCCGGCACGGTAGCAGACCAGCTTCACATCTAACAACTTAACGGCTACCGGTTTGTTAGATAACTCATCTGCGATCACGATCGGATACCAAAATGCAGACAAAACGTGCCAATCATTGGGCGTAAATGTACAATCTCGAGGAAGTTGCGATCGAACCTCATGCGTTGAATTTACCATTCCAATCACTCCTTAAGAAAATTAATGAATCCTAAACACAATAAAGCCCTAGGCTTAAGAGGAGCAGACATAAGAAATCTACATTTCGTTATAGAAACGTAAACTTTTTATGCGATGCATCCTCTTGTAGCCTAGGGCAATTACGGTTGCCTGGTCGAGACGCTCACTCCAATTAATGAGCTTATACAAGATGGATATGTGTCATGATTTATAACATATGTTATTGATAAGATAATATCAAGAAGACATCTTCATTGTCAATGTTAAATTTAGTTACATGAAATGATGATTAAAGAAATTCTATGAGGGTGGTTGTTTATGTTTATTCTGTTTCGTGTGAGGTTTAAATGAGGAAACGGCCAATTATGGCCGCTGCTTACTTTAACTCCAATATTTTTCAATAATAGCAATGGAGTTACCATACACCAGAAGCAGCCACCTGCAAAAGTCGCTTTTTGAATCATTTGTTTGCCTCATTTCATGATGATTTCGATCATTATAGGGTTAATTATATGAAAAGTCTATAAAAAAGTAAGTGGAGCATTATTTATTCGCATGAGGTCAGCTAGCTTTTTTGAGTTATCATCCTCGCGTTCCTCCAGAGCTTGTATGACACCAGTTCTTAGCTACTGAAAAATGGACTTGTTTAACGTAAATAATTATAATAAATATCTATACAAACAACCATATCATTCATTGTGGTGAAAGGGGTACACCTATGATACAAAAAGCGACTTTTGCAGGTGGCTGCTTCTGGTGCATGGTGAGTCCATTTGAAGAACAACCAGGGATTCATGGGATTGTGTCTGGTTATATGGGCGGAACAGTCGAGAATCCTACTTATGAACAAGTGAAGACTGGGCAAACGGGTCATTTGGAAGTTGTCGAAATTACGTTTGACTCGGCTATCTTCCCTTATGAGAAGCTGCTTGAGCTATACTGGCCTCAGATAGATCCTACCGATGATGAAGGGCAGTACATTGACCGCGGTAGCCAGTATCGAACGGCTATATTTTATTACAATGAAGAGCAGCATCAGCTTGCCTTAAAATCGAAAGAGGAGCTTGGGCAAAGCGGACGTTTTGATAAGCCGATTGTAACGGAGATTAGGCCTGCAGTTGCTTTTTTCCCGGCAGAAGAATATCACCAGAATTACCACCGCAAGAACCCTAAAGCATATAAAGAAGAACGGATTTCCTCTGGACGCGATACTTTTGGTGAGAAATATTGGAAGTAATGAAAATGAATACAAGGAAGCAGACTCTCCTCTCTTGAGAGCTTTGCTTCCTTTTCTTCTAAGCGGAGGAAAAAGGGGAGGATACGATGGTACAATCGCTGATTTTTGATATGGATGGAACACTATTTCAAACCGATAAGATTTTGGAAATATCACTCGAAGATACGTTTAATCAGCTAAGATCACTGAACAAGTGGAACCAAGAAACACCTATTGATAAATACCGTGAGATTATGGGTGTACCTTTGCCCAAAGTATGGGAAGCTTTGTTACCCAATCATTCTAATGAAGAAAGGGAACAAACGGATGCTTATTTTCTGGGGAAATTAATTGAAAATATTAGGAGCGGGAAAGGCGCTCTATATCCTAATGTCACGGAAGTTTTCAGTTTTTTAAAAAGCAATCATTGTTCTATTTACATAGCAAGTAATGGTCTGACGGAATATTTAAAAGCAATTGTAACTTATTATCATTTGGATAATTGGGTAACTGAAACATGCAGCATCCAACAAATTGATTCGTTAAATAAATCAGATTTGGTTCAAAGTATTATGAAAAAGTATAGCATTACCGATGCTGCTGTAGTAGGAGACCGCCTGTCGGATATTCAAGCAGCCAAAGACAATGGTTTAGTTGCGATTGGATGTAATTTTGATTTTGCACGAGAGGATGAACTTTCTCAGGCTGATATAGTCATAGATGACTTAATTGAGTTAAAAGAAATCGTGTTACAGTTGAAAAAGTAGTTATACCACCTTCATGAGGGTAAAAAGCTATAACAGCTCTTCGCTGATATAGCTTATTTGTTTGGATTAGGCCGCAATTCGACCTGTAGGGGAACTACAGTTCGCTATTTTGCTGGAAAGGCACATTATTCAGTGGGAGGGGAACTATGGTGCGCTATTTTGCCAGTTGTACCCCCAGAACGTGCCAAGGAAGCCGCATAAGACCCTATAGTTCCGCTCCGAGAGGGAATAGCTTGTTTTTCCAATAATAGAGCACTGCAGTTCCCTTAATGAAAGACTTAGCGGAATGCACTTGCACAAATCGGACAACCCTAAGTAAAATATGGTAGTAACTTTAATAAGCACTTATGGGGGGAAAGCAATGCGTATTCGCAATGACCGATTTCCTGGCGGGGTTCACAAAGCCCTGACCCTTAGTTATGATGACGGAAGAGTGCATGACCGTAGACTCGTGGGGAAGTTAAATGAATACGGGATCAAAGGAACATTTCACT
>NZ_JBFTQB010000655.1:0-3764 GCF_056398785.1 Paenibacillus sp. 01T422
GTAGTATATTTCCCCATATTATTATACTTAGTATACAAACGTTTTTTACTGACCTGTTTGTATCAGCAATTGTCATACTATTCTTGCTTTTCTGAAGGAGGTAACAGTATGTATCGGAGCAGTAAAAAAATGTTATCCATCTCCACCTGTGTCTTGTGTGCATCCATGTTATTCGGTTGTTCAAAGGGGACTGAAACGACAAACACCACTGCCAGTACGACGACCCCGGCAGCAACTAGTGCAGCTACGGCTGCGGCAAAGGAAACGAAAGCACCCGATGCCGCAAAAAAAACCATCACCATCACATATAGAGACGATGGTACTGGTGAAAACGGAACGCTTTTCAAATGGTTCAAAGATGTGGCTGCCAGCTATCCGAACAAAGATGTCATCATCAAGCAGACGCCGATCCAGGCTTCTGAGGGCGACTATTTCGCAAAAATTGCGCTAGCCCTCAAATCCAAAGACACAGCACCGGATATCGTTACAGAAGACACCTTCATGTTAAACTCCGATGCCAGCGCCGGCCTTTTGTCTCCTTTGGATGACAAACTAAAAAGCTGGACCGACTGGACAAATGGTTCCTTCATCGAAGCGATGAAAAAAGGGGTAACAGCCGCCGACGGTAAAATTTACGGCGTACCGTATAACACGGACTCCCGGGGCCTCTGGTACAACAAGCAAATTTTCAAACAATCCGGACTGCCTGAAGATTGGAAACCAAAAACTTGGGATGAAGTCTTGAGCGCAGCAAGAACAATTAAGGAAAAAGCAGCCAAGGACGTTGTACCTTTCTGGATGAATATGGGTAAAGCAACTGGCGAAGCGACTTCCATGCAAACTTACGAAATGCTGCTTTACGGAACGGGCGAAAGACTTTACGATGATTCGAGTTCGAAGTGGACCGTTAAAAGTCAAGGTATTTTGGATGCGCTTTCATTCGTTGAAAGCATTAACAAAGAGAAACTTGGTCCTCCTCTTTCCAAAGTATTGAACGGCCAAGCGGGCAATTCTTCTGCTCGCGAATATTTGCCAAAGGGCAAACTCGGCATCTCCTTGGACGGTTCCTGGATTGCAGGCAACTATTTGCCGAATGGTGCTGCTCCATGGCCGGAGTATAAAGATGTTCTGGGCTTTGCTCCAATGCCGACAAGTAAAGGCCAAGCGCCAGGTTCCATTACTTTAGCTGGTGGATGGGCGCTGGCTGTTCCCGCTAACGCTCAGCACAAAGACGAAGCTTGGGACTTCATCAAATACGCACTTAACAAAGGAAATACGCAAAAACTTGTAACTGCAAGCGGTAACATTACGGTTCGGGCGGACGTCGCAAAAGATCCGGGTTATACGCAAATGCCATTTAATGAAATTGCTACCGATTATTTAAAAAATGCGGAGTTCAGACCTGCTCGTGACAAATATCCAGAAGTATCCACACAAATTCAGTCTATGGTTGAATCTGTGGCTTCAGGCACCTCACCTGCCGATGCGATGAAGAAGTATCAGCAAGACGTAACCCGTATTGTTGGAGAAGATAAGGTCAGCGTGAAGTAATGGCAACACCTTGCCCTGGCGGCCTATTCGAGAATAGGGGCCAGGGCAAGCCCAGTTTACCCCACTATCAGCAGGGAGAAAGGAGAGAACTAAGATGAGCGGTACGGCAATCCCGGTAACATCCAGAAAAACGTACACATGGCTGTATTTTTTATTCCCTTCGTTGGCCGTTATGCTAGTTTTCTTCGTCTATCCGATCTTACTAACGTTTTTCTACTCATTTACAAACTTGGCATTGACCGGAGAATCAGCAAAGCAGCTGAAATTCGTTGGTTTTGACAACTATGTCCGCATGTTTGCGGATCCAACCGTTAGAATCAGTATCTGGAACACATTAATTTTCCTGATCGGCTCAGCTGTCATCGGCCAACAAGTGCTGGGGTTTCTGATCGCAATCTTGATGAAACGTAAAAATAAAACGTTCCGCCGTGTGATTGGAACGGTTGTTCTCGCCGGTTGGGTAACACCTGAAATTGTATGCGCATTATGTCTCTACAGCTATTTCGGCGACGAGGGTACGTTGAACGCCATCCTAAGTTCACTAGGCATACCGACGGTTACTTGGTTATTCACCGTTCCTATGCTCACGATTATTTTAGCGAACGTCTGGCATGGAACAGCCTTCTCTATGCTTGTGTTTCAAGCAGCACTTGACGATGTGCCCAAAGAAATTGAGGAAGCGGCGCTTGTCGACGGAGCATCACGTTGGAAGATTTTAACTTCCATTATTCTTCCCTATATTAAAGGAACGATTACTACCAATGCGATGCTGGTTACTTTACAGACATTAGGTGTTTTCGGCCTTATTTATGCGATGACCGGTGGGGGTCCAGGCACTGCAACAACGACCTTACCAATCTTTATGTATAACCAGGCCTTCATTAACTATCAGCTCGGTTACGGTACGGCGATTTCTTTATTGCTCTTGCTTCTGGGTATTGTGTTGAGTTTGTTCTATATTCGCACTTTAAAAGAGTAAAACCACAAGGAGAGTTCGTATGACTGAGACATACCGTAAAGTCGTTTATCGCACCTTGCCCTACGCAGCGCTCATTTTCATCGGCATTTGTTTCCTGCTCCCACTCCTATGGGTGCTAGTTGCCTCCGTGGATCCTAACGCCATGCAATCGCTTAAGGTCCCCAGCTCTTTGACAGCAGGCAACTATATCGATGTGATCACTAGTCGCGCGAACCAGCGCGCATTTCTAATAGGACTTATCATTTCGCTAGGTCAAGCTTTGATTGTCGTTATAATAGGTCTGCTGGCGGCTTATCCACTGTCTAGATATCAATTGAAGTATAAGAAGCCGTTCATGCTAACCATCTTATTTATGACCTCACTGCCCATCACAGCAGTTATGGTCCCTGTGTATCAATTGTTTTTGACATTAAAGCTTTATGACAATATCTTCGGCGTCATTCTTTTTAAAGTTGCCTCCGCCATGCCTTATGGTATCTGGATGCTCAAAAATTTCATGGATTCCGTACCTAACGAATTAGAAGAAGCAGCATGGGTGGACGGTGCGTCCATTCTCGCAGGAATCCGCAGGATCGTCACGCCACTTATGATTCCGGGAATATGCACGGTTGCCATCTTTACCTTCTCCGGAAGCTGGGGCAACTTTTTCGTTCCCTACATTCTCTTGAGTACGCCTGAGAAGTTCCCGGCCGCGCTTAAGCTGTATCAGTTCTTCGGACAGTACGGCATGGTGGATTACGGTAAATTGGCAGCTTTTTCTACGCTCTATGCCATTCCTTCAGTAGTCATGTATATTCTCTCACAGCAATTTATGTCCAAAGGTTTCGGCCTCCAAGGCGGGACCAAAGGGTAGCGTGAAAGCCTTTCGTGTTTCACTTAAGGTCGAGCGTAATCCAGCACCTAGCATACTAGAGTTCATTGATCGTTGGTTCAACGAATTAAGGCGTATCATACCGCGTGGTATGCTGCGCCTTAATTTTCGTATTATGGTAATTTCGTGTGATAAAATGATAATCGTTTGGAAGGAATTAGTAATTTTTGATAGAATAAATATGAAGATGATCTGGTAATAAATTTGTATACATAAGGTTATGATGTACAATAAAAGAAAAACAGCATTTCAGGGAGGAACTCCGTACATGAACAGGAAACAGATGGAACGAATTCGCACTGGGCAAGGGTTTATTGCAGCGCTGGACCAAAGTGGAGGGAGTACGCCAAAGGCACTGCAGCA
>NZ_JBFTQB010000656.1:0-3759 GCF_056398785.1 Paenibacillus sp. 01T422
CTCAAAATCCGCCTCAGTCATTACCTTCGGGTCTGCAATAATGCCGGCAAAATACATAGCGTCGTAGTTTCCTGTATGGTAAAGCTGCTCAGCCAAAGGTTGATTGTTCTTAATTTTCTTGGCAATGGGCTTCATTTCACCGGTAGCTACGCCAAAAAGGGGTTCGTGTGCGCCGTTGGATGCATAAATTTTCTTGGTTCGTTCCTTGCCCAGAGCTTCAAGCTCTTGCATAACCGTTTCTGAGTTCATTGTTTAACACTTCCTTTGTTATCTCATCGGATAAATCGTCATAACCGAGTTCTCCGAAATGAAGTCCATCATTTCTTTGACCTTTTAATCGTTCGGATAAATCGGCAAGCCCCATCATTTTTGAGAAAAAATCTATAAACTGGCTTCCAGTTGCTTCACTCACTTCTCTAACGGCTTCTGCATATTCCTTAAGCACTAGATTTGTTCGCGCATGCTGCAACCGCTCATCTACAGGTGCTGGGCTGATAAGAATGACTTTTGGGGGAGAAAGAATTGTAACTATATCACTGAGATTTCTCTTATAATCTAGCAGTTTAACCATCTTATGATGTGCGGCATCATTTGCGCCGAATAGTACCGTTACGAGATCTGGGTTATGCGTTAAGACATCTCTCTGAATTCTCACGAGCGCATCAACTGTATTATTGCCAGGCACGCCGGCGTTAATGATTTCCCATGCTTCGCCAAGTTTAGTGGCAAGTTTTATGGTTAATAACGGGCGATCATAACCTTCGGTCCTTGAAGTTATACTGTCTCCAAAACAGACCAGCTTCATGAATGATTCCCCTTTGCTCCTTGTGTCATTGTGGCCGGAAAGATGTGATTACACGTTCACAGCTCGACCCGGCAAACGGCTTCATGCATTGCGATTCAGTAATTCAACAAATACACTTGGCTCATCAACCGCAAATCGCCGGATTCCCATATTAAGCAGCTCGAATAAGTCTTCCTGTCCAAATTGGAACGGCAGCACTTCCAACTCCACTCCCGCCTTCGCCAAATGCTGTAAAGCCTCTTGAATAAACACTCTCTGTAGTTTGTATCGCCATGGCTGCTTCTCTTCGGCATCCGGCAGATGAAGCTGAACAATATCAAGGGAATCAAACCCCGTTTGACGAACATTGGTGAATGTTTGCATCGCTATTTCCGGAAAACGCGCAGGAATCCACAACATGGTTCTAATCTCGGGAACTAACCGTTTAACCGTCTTACAGTTCTCATGACTATTATGAGCAAAAATAATCTGCCGGGCTACACCGTAATCCTGAATCAGCCCAGCCAGTACCTCCAACTCTACCTCTTTGAAGTCCAGATAGAGCTCGCGATCAGAATGCTCAGACAGAACAGCCAGGACTTGCTCGAGCGAAGGAACCTTCTCCGTACGGAACTGCTCCCCGAATTTCACACCGGCATCCCATTGTTGAATCTGAGCAAATGTAAGTTCAGAGATCAACTTGTCTTGATCCGCTTCTGGAACGGACAGTGTTCGTTTAGGTGTTGCGTCATGTAGACCGATAATAATGCCATCCGCAGTTTGCCTGATGTCGATTTCCGGAATTCCCCCAAGCCTCCAAGCATAATTCATTGCTGCCATCGTGTTCTCCGGCACTTCTGAATTCGAGTTTTGGTGGGCCTGCCATCGAATAACCTGACTTCCTAAGTTCTTGTCATTGATGAACATTCTGCTTCATTCCTCCAAATTACCTTATTTGGATTTCATAATTATCTCCGACCCGTTATCCTCAAACACCGTGTGATAACATCCGCCCGCATCCTATTTCAAGTATACAAGAGTATCAAGGTAAAATAATCCACTTTCTTTACTCTAGGGGTTGAATAACTGGAATTTCTCAAGTTATTTATAGCGATGAAATGGCTGTTGGGTGAAATAACAGGAACTTCTCAGGCTGTTGAGAAACAGTCTTTAAAGAGCAACCTTGTAAATAGCTCTTGGATAAACAAAACTATAAATATTCAATAAAATTCCAGTTTTTCTAGTTGTACTCCCTGCACTCTGCATAGCCAGATGCCTTGCTATCTTCTTTAAGTTCTGTGCGATGGCAGTCATMAAGACCTGCTCTTGGACCTTTTCTCTTCCGCGTAACCTGCAATAGCGAAGCCCATGGAGCACTTTGGCATCCGCGAAGCTTCGCTCTATGGTCTGGCTACGTAGTTTATACACTTCTATCCCGTTCTCACTTTGCTTGTTTTGTCGCACTTTTTCTTTGAAATCCTCCCATATATGACGCTGAATGGTTCTTTGTTGGGATGTTGTGCATTGTTCCAATAAGGGGCAATTCCTACATGTGGCCGTATCCGATTTAAACTCTTGGTAACCCTGTCGATTTGTCGTAGCGTACGTAAGTTGCTCACCAGTTGGGCAAAGGTATTGCTCATTTTCGTGGTCATAATGAAATTGTGCCTTTGGAATTGTACCCTCTTTCGTAGGAGCACTTCGATCCGCAATGACTGGGAAAATGTTCATCTCAAGTGTCTCTTTACAAATATATGGTGTCATATAACCTGAATCTACTGCGACAGCTTCCAGTGTTTCAGAAAAGTCGAATTTATCTATTTGTTCCTGAAGACGCTCGATGTATACAGTTGAATCATTTACATTTCCTGGTGTTACATGCACGTCTGTTATGATATTGAACTTATGATCCACCGTACGATGATCGAGATAAAAGAAGCCTTCTGGTTTTCCCTTTCGCCTCATAAAGCCGCTTTCGGGATCCGTAGTACTGACTTTAGATTTCTTCTCTGGTTCCTCCTTAGCAGGAGGGAGGGGCTTTTTTCCATGGGCCTCACGATCTTTGGTGACTGCTTTTTCTAATTCTTCTAAATACTCGTGAGGGGTATCGGTGACAACCTGTACGGAGTAGCGATTTTTGTTGGCATTAGCTTGAATATGGGTAGAATCTGTAATTAAAACGCRGCCAGCAACCATGCGATGATGGATAGCCAATCGAACGACTTCATCAAAAATTTCTTGAAAAACATTCGTACCTGCAAACCGTTTAGTGCGGTTCCAACTGATAGTGGAATGATCTGGAACAGGATCGTTTAGTCCCAGATCAAGAAACCAGCGATAAGCTGCATGAGGAATAATTTCAAGTTCCAGTTGTCGTTCCGAGCGGATTCCAAATAAATAGCCGATTAACATCATTTTGAACAGTGTGATAGGGTCAAGGGCCGGTCGTCCTGTTTTTTCACTGTAAAAAGGACGTGCCTTTTCAGTAATAAAAGAAAAGTCGACATGTTCATTGATCATACGAAGAAGGTGATTTGGGGGAACTAATGCATCTATGCTTGTTATCTCAACTTGATGAACTTTAGAGTGTGTTGAACCTTTTTTAAGCAATATTTTCACTCGCCTTTGCAGTATATATGATAAATATATTATACCACATTAACGCGTTAATTAGTTAAAAATACATACTTTCTCAACAGTCTGAACTTCTACAGCTAAATCAGTCGCTATGCCTCATTTTTATACCATACAAAAGGATTTAGCAGCACAATTTCCAGTTAATTGGCTTAAACATGATAAAATGAACAAATTAGCGGAATAATTTCCAGTTAAATGTCAATGGCACTATTTTTATTACATTGTCGTCTACACAATACTCATATTACTCTTACATGAATTAACAACCCCATATAAACAAGGAATATCTTTATTTTTCTCCGTTTTCCTTCAAATTCTTGGTTTGTCATACACCGAGG
>NZ_JBFTQB010000657.1:0-3748 GCF_056398785.1 Paenibacillus sp. 01T422
CTCCCTCCTATCCAGCGTTGGTGCTGGAGCGTATTGTTCCAGTTCTCTTTTGCGTTTCGTGAAAGCATTCATCGCGTGACATCCTCTCCAGATAGGCAGATTTCCTCTTTATGCTACCTCTCTTGAATTATAATGTATATAGGGGTGATGCGGCACAACTGTGTTCAGACGAGCATCATTTCGAGGCTTGAAACCGTGCAGCCTCATTGGACAATTTCCAATGTAAACACCCGTTGCGCACCTATATTGCTCATTTCATTGGATGAATTCCAATGAAATGAGCAATATCTTGCGCTAAAGCGGCACGATTAAGCGGCCTCATTGGATTTCATCCAATAAGATCGCTGTTCGAGCCTTTAATTCACTATGTTCATTGGATTTCATCCAACAGGCACATCCTATTAAAAAGTCCCAGCGGTATTAACACCCCGCTGGGACATCACTTTTATTCGGAATCCTTGGATTCATCCTCACTCACATTCACATCGGGCTGCTTTGCAGGTAGCTCTTTGCTCGGCGCATTGAACACAGGCGGCTTCACATCAGGCAGCACTGGCCGGCTCTGGTCATACAGCTGCACGAAGATTTCTTCAATCTCATCTCCGGTCAGATCGCCACGCTTCAGAAGCTCCTCTGCAATGGTATGAACGAACCCGTCATATTCCCGAACGAGCTTCTTCACTTCCAGCATCTGATCTTTCAGCAGTTCATTAATCTTAGGCCGGAGCGCCTTCAAACCTTCAGCTCTGGAGCCAATAGCCAACCAGCTGAATAGCTCATCGCCCATCCCGACCATCCCCAGATAAGCCCCTGCCAACTCTGTTGCCTGCTGGAGATCCGAGGTTACACCGTTTAATTTCTTGTTCAGGAATTCCTCTTCTACAGCACGAGCAGCCAGACAGACTTGGATTTCCGCCAAAATCTCGCTGTCGCTTCGATTATAACGCTCATGCGTCGGTTTGGTGGCTGCGAGTCCGAGTGCACCGCCCCGGCGAATAATCGTCACCTTCCACACGCGTTCATGCGGCTTCAACAGGAACTGCGCCACCGCATGGCCCGCTTCGTGGTAGGCCACATTCCGCTTCTCATCGTCTCTCATCGAGCGAAGCGGTTGTTTGAGGCCCCACTCATAGGTCTCCATCGCAGCCCGGAAGTCTTCGTAGCTAGCCAGTTGGGCACCGCGCTGATGCGCGATGACAACGGCTTCGTTAACGATGTGCTTGATTTGCGCCGGACTGTATCCGATGGAATCAAGTCCTGCCGCTTCCGGAGTAAGTGAAGCATCCCTTTTCACTTTTTTCAAGTAATACTGAAAGATGTCTACCCGTCCGTCATAGTCGGGAACATCCACCCACAGCTGCCGGTCGAAACGACCTGGCCGCAGCAAAGCAGAGTCCAAGACATCTGGCAGATTCGTTGCCGCAACGGTCAATACCGCTGGGCGCTCCGCCTTCTTGCGGCGCAGTCCCAATGAACGAAGCATCTTGGCAATTTTGGATGTGTCGATATTCGGCGGGTCCATCTGCAAGAGGAGCTCATTGAGGAGGCCGGAGCCTCCGCCCATGCCCATCATTCCCATCATGCCTCCGCCAGCGTTTCYCTGACGACTCATGCCGATCGCATCAATCTCGTCAATGAAGATAATGCAGGCGCCGTACACTCTCGCGAGTTTCCGCGCCTTCCGGAAAATACCCATAACTTTCAGGTTACCTACACCGAAGAACATGTTCTGAAAGCTTGGAGCTGAAGCGTAAGCGAAAGGCACTTGCGCTTCGTTGGCAATAACTTGAGCCAAGTAAGATTTCCCGGTGCCAGGAGGTCCGCATAACAGCAATCCCCGGATTGCCTCCCCTCCCATCTCCTTGAACTCTTTGACCCCTTTGAGCAGGGTCACAATCCGCTTCGCATTCTCAACAATTTCGGGATTCCCCCGATAATCGTCCCAGGTTGCGCCGGTCTCGCCAGGCAGTATCCAGTAGGTCCGTCCCCTCGCCAGAAACCAGAAGAGTGCTACGAACTGGATGATCATGAATAATACTGCGAATAACAACTGGAATAACATGCTGGCGATGGTTAACGCGGCATTCCAATAGGTAGGCCCTCCTACCCATAACAACAAGCCGATAATTACGAGGGCTGCTAGCCAGAGGATGAATTTTCGCCACCTAATCCACTGATATCTCCTCATGGCATCACTTCCTTTCCTGGGACCAACTTAAAGAAGGCCCGCTAGTTATTTATTGGAAAATTCTTTTGATATCCAATAAATATTTGAGAATGACAGCGACCCCACAGATGAAATAAAAGATCACAAGAATCCAACCTGTGGGATCGATTGAAACTAAATTTACAAGCACATTCAAAGGTAGAACATAATAGAGGACATCTTTTAAATAACCTAGTACAAATGTAACATCGAAAGCACCTTCCCAAAACATTTTGAAGAAGGAAATTAGAAAATGGATGATCATTAATCCAAATATGGCCCATAATGTATAAATCATCCAGCCGGCAACTGTTAATATCACTTTTCACCACCACCTTCCTACATCGTATGCTAGGAATACTGACAGGTGAAGATGATGTGAGATTCAGTTCGCAACTAGATCAAAACAAATATATTCTATTTATTTCATATTAAGACCGAGTGTTGTTTAAAAATAAACATAATGTTAAGAGGGCTCCATCCTCTGCCAGCTCATGTTCGCGGCGGCCATTGATGACTACGTTGGCTCCTCGTTTAACTAGCTCGATTGCCGCTGCTTCCGCCTGTCATGACGACTACTTTATTTTGAAAATCCATTTTATTTATCCCCTTTGTATACCTATTAAAAGGTAGTTATTATTGGGCCTTCATGCTGAATGGCCCTTTCGCGGTGCCGCAGGCGATTCGCCGTTACAGCCGCCTCCCAGTGGAAATAACAGGAAAATCCAACGCTAATTCGCGCCGAGTCGGCCTAGCTGGTGAAATAGCAAYAGAAACTACAGCTAATTCGTCTGTGACTTAGYAAATTTCGGTAAATCTAACCGGAATAGCTGTAGCAATGCCATCTAATTGTATAAAAGTAGGAAAATCGCTGGAAATAGCTACAGTATTCGGCGTTAGATACAACTGATCGGTCCACTGCGCAACTTCTCGGTGCCTTGCGGTGATTCGCTACGCCGCCTCCCAGTGGAAATAACAGGAAAATCCAGCGCTAATTCGCGCCGAGTCGGCCTAGCAGGTGAAATAGCAATAGAACTACAGCTAATTCGTCTGTGACTTAGCAAATTTCGGTAAATCTAACCGGATTAGCGGTAGCAATGCCATCTAATTACCCAAAAGCAGGAAAATCCCCAGAAATAGCTGCAGTATTCGGCGTTAGATACAACTGATCGGTCCACTGCGCAACCTCTCGGTGCCTTGCGGTGATTCGCTACGCCGCCTCCCAGTGGAAATAACAGGAAAATCCACCGCTAATTCGCGCCGAGTCGGCTTAGCKRGTGAAATAGCAATAGAAACTACAGCTAATTCCTCTGTGACTTAGCAAATTTCGGTAAATCTAACCGGAATAGCAGTAGCAATGCCATCTAATTACCCAAAAAACAGGAAAATCGCCAGAAATAGCTGCAGTATTCGGTGTTAAAAGGAAGTGATCGGTCCACTGCGCAACCGCTCTGAGCCCTGCGGCGAATCGTTACGCCGCCTCCCAGTGGAAATAACAGGAAAATCCACCGCTAATTCGCGCCGAGTCGGCCTAGCGAGTGA
>NZ_JBFTQB010000658.1:0-3747 GCF_056398785.1 Paenibacillus sp. 01T422
GATCGTAGAAGGTCTGAATGTCCGGATTCGCCAAGTCTTCCAACTTGAACGTTTCGTTCGTCGTATTCGCACTGGCATGATTGCCTCCGGCGCCATTGATCAAGATATCGCACGGTCCGAGCTGCTCCATGATCGCTTCTGCCGCTTGTGCAACACTCTCTGCATCCGTTACGTCGCAGGACAACGCGATGGCTTCACCGCCAGCTGCGGCAATCTCAGCCACAACCTCCTGCCCTTTTTCAACGGTACGGTTCAGAATAGCAATTCGCCCGCCTTGACGTGCGAGTTCCAAAGCCATAACCCGGCACAGAACGCCGGCTCCTCCTGTAATAACGACAACTTTCCCTTGCAATGCTGGAAAATTCGTAATGCCCTTCATGTTTAGTCCCCCATTCTTCCTGTTTATAATTTCCGGCGATTTGCGTCCCATAATCCCCACAAATACATAATACCAAGCGCACGATCATACAGACCGTAGCCGGGTCTGCACTGCTCGTCCCAAATATGTCGTCCATGATCCGGACGACAAAATCCATCATAATTGTTGTCATGCAGCGCATTCACAATGCCAGCGATATCTACCGTGCCGTCCGTTGTCCGATGCGAAGTTTCGATAAAATCACCGTTGTCATATACCCGAACGTTGCGAATATGAGCAAATGGAATGCGATCAGCGAACTCATTCACGATCGCAACGATATCATTCGCTGGATTCGCTCCGAGCGACCCGCTGCACATAGTCAGGCCATTATATGGACTATCTACAAGTCCTAGGAAACGGCGAATATTGGCTTGCCCCGTAATAATGCGAGGTAGTCCAAAAATAGGCCAAGGCGGGTCATCCGGATGGATCGCCATTCGAATATCATATTTTGCTGCGAAAGGAATGATAGCTTCAAGAAAATACTTGGCGTTGTCAAAAAGCTGCTCTTCCGACGCATCCTTATAGGCATCGAATAATTCAGTTAGTCGACCAAGACGCTCTGGCTCCCAGCCCGGCATCGTGAAATTCGGATTGGCGTTAATTCGCTGCACCTGTTCTTCCAAGTTCAGATGGGCGACTTTTTCTTTTTCATAAAATAGGGCAGTGGATCCATCTTCCAATTCCTTATGCAGATCGGTCCGCACCCAGTCAAAAACGGGCATAAAGTTATAACAGATCACTTTCACGCCGACCTCAGCCAGCTTCACGATCGTCTTCTTATAATTATCTATGTAGACATCGCGGCTTGGCAGCCCGAGCTTGATATCCTCATGAATGTTAACGCTTTCGACGACCTTCATATGAAGGCCAGCCTTCTCGGCGGCTTCCTTAACCTGCAAGATTTTATCCATCGGCCACTCATCACCAGCCGGAACATCGTGGAGCGCCCAAACAATGCCCTCTACACCAGGAATTTGCTTAATTTGCTCCAGTGTTACTGTATCGTTGCCTTCGCCAAACCAGCGATATACCATTTTCATCGTGTTGTCGCCTCCTGCTATTCCTTATTTGAAATACGTCGGAAATTTCTCCTTCAATACGGTTTGATCCGCAATCGTGAGGTGAAGATGTGTGTTCATCACTTGTTCAGCCTTGCCGGCTTCGTGATGTGCAATCGCATCCACCATCTGTTCGTGCTGTTCATACAGCTCATCCCATCTATGATCCGCGGCCAGTCTGAGCATACGAGTCCGGTTCAGATGAACATTCACTTGCTGGATGACTGCCCAAGTATTCAGCTTCCTGCATCCTTCAAAGATCGTCCGGTGGAACGCTTCATCCAATTCAAACATCTTCTTAAAATCCTTCTCCCGCATGGAAACTTGCTGATAAGCGAGATTAGATCTGAGCTGCTGCATCGCATCCGCGGGGAAATTCACACAAGCTAAGGAAATAACAGCCCTCTCCAGCTGCTCCCGAATAAAGCGCGCTTCCTCCACACGCTCCAGATCGATAAGCGAAACAACCGTCCCTCGCTGCGGGTAAATATCGAGCAAGCCCTCTTGCGATAACTGAGCAAAACTCTCACGCACCGGCGTACGGCTCACACCAAATTGAACGGAGATTTCTTTCTCCGAAATGCTTGTACCTGGCAGTAAATCCAGCATAAGAATTTGCTCTTTGAGAGCATGATAAACGGCATCGCGCGTCGTGCTAATCATTGGTTTGATATACAAAGTTGTGATTCACCTCCCAGATTCGAATGTTATTACCATACTACCATACAAGTATGGTAGTATGAAAGAGGGATCTAGGATGACTTGGCATGATTCTCATCACACCTGAGATGCTATATTTGGTTTGCACTATTTTGCCCAACTAGGAAATACTTAAAGTGAAGGTGTTGACGGATGCGCGGCAGCGAATGGATTTCGGCTTAAGCCGGATCCCTCAGTGGCTCGCCAACCACTTTTTTGCTGATGGCCATTTTGAAAATCAAATTCATCTTTTGCGTAAAAGCTTACAGCATAAGCGCGATGTCCTAATGTCCGGATTGCAAGACATCATGGGCGACTCCGCTTCCTTCGTAAAACCGCAAGGCGGATTGAACCTTTGGTGTAATTTTAATCGTGAGGCCGATGATGGATGAAGCGATCAAACGAGGCGTGTAATTCGTGCCGGGGAGTGTTTACGGGTTTGATCAAGAGCATATGCGGGTTAGCTTTACAAGACCGCGCCAGGATGGTATACGCCAGGGGGCTTGGCCCAGCTATACGAGGCGTTTCAACTTCATAAGAAAGCCTGACGGATTAGATCCGACAGGCKTTGGTTTTAGCTACTTTACTTACCCCACCATTTAATCATCCTAATCAGCATATAGCCAACCCCCACCTCACCCACCAATTACAAATTTCCCAATACCCTTTGCGGAATTTAGCAGGAAGAATCGGCGTTATTCGCATGTAAGCTAGCAAGCTAGCAAGCCAAAGCTCAAGCTCAAGCTCAAGCTCAAGCTCAAGCTCAAGCTCAAGCTCACACTCACGCTCACGCCCAACCACTCGGCAGTTGCCCAGTCCATGGGAATGATTCATTGAGCYAYCTCCAGCTGAAATAGATGGAAAAKCTGCCGTTATTCTCTGCTACTTAGTGGCTGGGAATGAATTAGCGGTAGAAGCTACAGCTATATCGTAGGCAGCTACCTGAAATCTGCTAGATGTGGTGAAATTAACGGTAGCAAWTCCAGTTATTTGCCCAAAAGTGGCTCATTTGCCGAAATTAGCAGGAGGAATCGGCGTTATTCGCATGCATGCWAGCTAGTAAGCTAGCAAGCAAGCAGCACAGGCTCAAGCTCACGCCCAGCCACTCGGCAGCCCCCAGTCCAAGGGACTGAGACGTTGGCTACCACTCCGTTCCCCAGTCCAAGGGAATGATTCRTTGAGCTACCTCCAGCCACTCCGTTMCCCAGTCCAAGGGAACGATTCATTAAAGACTGAAATAGCGAAAAAAAGACCGCATCCTTGCCATAAAGCTGCAAAGATGCGGTCTTTCTTATCGAATTAAATACCAAATATAAGCCACCAGCGCTAGTAAACCTGCTGCGATCGACACCACATACAAGGAAGTAAGACGTGCCCACTTACTTCCAGTCTTCTGGAAGTAAGTGGTGTCACCTTCCTTGTTCTTACGAGAAAACCCAATCATAAAGGTTGTTACCAATCCAAATAACAAGATAAGCGAGAATATCGCATAGTAGATATACATGTTCATAGTGATTACCCCATTTTATATTTATTAGATGCCCTGATGTCCTTATTATAACGAAA
>NZ_JBFTQB010000659.1:0-4646 GCF_056398785.1 Paenibacillus sp. 01T422
TCTCTCAACTGCTACGCCAATATTCAAAGAACAGATTCTAGCGGTGAAAGAAGCCGATACTATTTTCAAACAAGTAACAAGCCACATGGGCGGTTTCATTGAGCAATTGAGCACGGTTAGCGATTCGATCTCAACATTGGAACAATCGCAAGTTGTTCTCTCAGATGCCATGACGAACGTAAGTGCGGTAGCCGAGGAATCTCTCGCTACTTCTGAGGAAGTTGCATCTTTGAGCTCTGAGCAGCTTAGCATAAGCGATGGCTTAGTGAAATTGTCAGATAAGTTGGATCTTCTTTCCAAATCACTTACCGACACGTTATCCAAATTCGAAGTCTAGTTGTATACAATTCGAAGTCCATTCTCTGTTTAAGAGGGTGGGCTTTTTTTGTTTCTGAGAGGGCGTAAGTACGGTTTGTCTGAGTGCAGGAATGACGATACTGAGAACATCTGAGATTATGATGAATAACATCGTTAGGAGTTAGATGTATGAGGGTCAAACAGTTATCTTCACTCGAAAAACGTCGTATTTTTCTTGTTCTTCTTACCATCGTACTCCTGTTTATTGGCATAGCGGGTAAGCTATTCTGGATACAGATCGCTGCAACGGAGAATTACAGCTCACACGGGGTTAATCTGCTTAAAAATTCAGTCGTTCAAAGGCAGCGCGCGCTAGTGCTGGAAAGTGGGCGAGGCGAAATTCTGGATCGCCATCTGCAACCGATGACAGGGAAGATTGTGAAATCTCTGGTCGTGTTTCCCATTCATAACGATCTGCAAGCAAATCCGCAGCAGGTGAATCAGCTTGTCCAGATTTTGCGGACGAATGCGGAGTCATGGCGCGTATTTACCAAAGATCTGAAAGAACCGCAAGTGTGGAGTGCTGCTGGCGGAGGCAAACCGATCGAGCTAACAGATGGACAGGAAGCTCAGATTGAAGCGCTTAATTTGCCGAATGTGAAGGTGGTGCAGATGGAAGATCGCTATCCTAGCGCGATGACTGCGCGGCAGCTGATCGGATTCATTGGGCAAAATCCGGATCGCGTGATGAACCTATACGGCTCTGATTTGGAGAAAGGCAAGGTTGCACTGACGACGAAGATTGGCGGTGCAGGCCTTGAGAAGACCTTCGATCTCTGGCTTCGCGGCATCGGGGAGACCTCGATCTCTTATTTTATGGATGCTGGCAAAAGGCCACTAACGGGACTGGATGCGCGTATGATTGCGCCGAATAATGCTTTTTATCCCGTCAAGTTAGTTACGACTCTTGATGCAAATGTGCAGCAGCAAATTGAGGCGCTGATGGATAAATTGAAAATCCGCGATGGAGCTGCCGTCGTTCAGGAAGTCGAACAAGGGGATATCGTCGCCATGGCGAGCAGGCCCAACTATGATCCCACATCTGTGGATCTTGCCAGTAAAAGCTGGAGCAACTATGCGCTTAAAGCGACGGCTCCCGGCTCTATTTTCAAAACCATTGTGGCAGCCGCTGCTCTGGATTTAGGTGTAGTTAATCCCAAAGAGACTTTCACTTGTGAAGGAGCACTTGGCAAGTACGGTTTTACATGCTGGAGAAAAGAGGGACATGGCCCCTTAACCTTAGAGCAAGGGTTCGCTCAATCTTGCAACATCGTGTTTGCCAAAGTCATGCAGCGCTTAACTGCTGCTCAATTAGAAAGTTTCGCGCATAAGCTAGGCGTGCTTGATGAGGTGGGATGGACAGGGAAGACGGACACGAAGATCCTCCTTCATCAATTAGATAGCGAAGAGGCAGGACAGCTCTTTGGTGCCCATACTCCGCACGACGATGAAGGTGTTCTTATGCAAACAGCCATCGGGCAAAGAGACGTCATGATGACCCCCTTACAGGCGTCTAATATGATTGTTACCTTACTGCATAATGGAAAAGGCTATTCGCCTAGAGTGGTTCAAGAAATTCGCTATCAAACCGATCGGGTGATGGAGAAGTTTGAACCGCAAATGTTAAAGGACAAAGAAGGATACGTGTCTGCCTCGACAAGCCGTACGCTTTTGAGTTGGATGCGAGAAGTTGTCACCGAAGGGACAGGCCAAGGGTTGAAGGATGCAAAGTGGCAGCTCGCAGGGAAATCCGGTACGGCTCAAACGATGGTCGGCAAGCAGGAAAAGGTGAACCAGTGGTTTATCGGATATGGCCCAGTAGCTTCTCCCAAGTATGCGGTATCCGTTGTTATCAAAAACACGGACCCTACCGAAAGCAACAAGGCCATACCTTTGTTCAAAGGGATCATGGATATTCTTGCAAGTGAATCAAACAGCAGGCAATGAGATGGTAAAACAGGTACCTTGATTGGGCTCGCTCGTAACTTCAATGAGTCCTCCAAAGGTGCGGATGATCCGATAGGAGACCATCATGCTGAGTCCTGTGCTTTTATTTTTGGTGGAATAAAAAGGGGTTCCAAGTCGGTTGATCTGTTCAGATGTCATGCCGACGCCAGTATCTGCAATTTGCAGAATAACGTGGGGACCTCTTTTGAAACCTATGATTTGCAGCGCGCCTCCGTTAGTCATAGCCTCGATACCATTTTTGGTTAAATTGAGCAGGCATTGCATGATTTTCTCTTCATTAGCTTGAATGACCAAGGGGGATTTCATGTCGATTTGAATATCAACCCCGCGCATAGCGGCATACGGAAGAATCAGATTGTTTAGTTTGGATGACAAGTCAGACAAGTTTAGCGTTTCAAGCTTCTCGGCTTCGGGTTTGGCAAAGGACAAATAGTCGGTAATAATACTTTGAGCGCGATCAATTTCTTCGATGACCATAGATGTGTAAACATGTTTCTTTTCTTCAGTGACCTGCGATTGACTAAGGATTTGCATAAATCCCCTGGCTACCGTCATCGGGTTGCGAATTTCATGGGCCACAGAAGCTGCCAATTCACTGAGGACATTCAGCTTCTCAGAGCGCTGGATTTCTTGGCGCAACGTGATATTTTCGCGGATTCTGGCAATTAAATAGGTGATGAGCCACATCGTAAATAAATGAACGAGACAATACAATATACCATATACCAAAAAAGTGCGATCTACCGTGACAAAAGAACCGACTCTATACAGCAGAGTAATGCAGAAAGTTGCTAGAGCACTGATGAAAGCAAGCAAGGTGGGAAACATCACTTTGGGGGTTAGGTGCTTCCAATTGCTTAGCGCAATGAAAGCCAGGATGAAGGGGACGAGTAGTGCTAGTAAGGTGACGATCCACACGAAATTTGGGCCATTCATAATGTACACATAGGCGAGTATAAATCCAGAAACCGCTAGTCCTGAGCGTATGCCTCCATATAGGAAAGCAATGAGTACGGGAATAATATGGAGATCGAAATGATTGCCTATGGGTTTGAAAAAAGGATGGGTCACGCAAAAAATGGCGGCTAAAGTGCAGATAAATATGAGAAATACCTGTCGGTACTTATCGTAATTGTCTAGGGAGCCGGGTTTTTCGAGCCAAAAGATGTGAGTTAAAACAATGGGGACGGTTAAAACAAGGATATTAAGGAGTAAATCGTCAAATATGTTCAAAGATCTCGCCTACTTAACAAAAATTTGATGTTCCACTTTTTATTCGACACAAAACTTGGAATTCCTTCGAATTGTATCCTAAAATTTGATGTTTTTTGGCGAAAAGCACCGATTTTTTACATTGCGACTATCGCTCGATTCGCTTACAATTCGGATAATGAACGTAAATAGCAGGCTCAGGAGAAACTTTTGTCATGGGACTTAGAGATAGCCGGCTCCCGGAAGCGGCACTTGCTAACCAGTGGTTGCTCGACCAAGGGTATGATACGGCGGTAAGAAATTCCGGGGGCGCAGCGGTTCCGCTGGATTTGAGCGTTGTGAATGTCTCTTTATTGCTGCCGAAAGAGGCGGGGGACATGGAACATCGCAAGGACTTTGAAGTGATGGTGTCTTTGATTCGTGAAGTGATGAGTAAACTGACCGATCATATTGATCAAGGTGAAGTGATGGGGTCCTTTTGTCCAGGCGAGTTCGACTTAAGTGTAGGCGGTCGTAAGTTCTGTGGAATCGCGCAGCGCAGGCAGCAGCGTGCTTTATCCGTCCAAGCGTTTATTATCGTTGAAGGTGAAGGAGAGGCGAAAGCAGCGCTAGCTAGAGGTTTCTACGAGCGCGCGGCTGCATCGGCAGATCCAAGTGAGTATCCTGCCGTAGCACCGGGGAGCATGGCGAGTTTGGCGGAATGCTTGAACATTCCTTTAACAGCGGAGCAGTTTACAGCAAACTTAGTTGAAGTCATGGTTGCCAGAGGGCTGCAAGTGACAAGTCCTGAAGCAATACCGGGCTATCCGACGGATGGACAGATCGGCGACATGGTGGAACTGATGAAAGAGCGATACGCGATTAAACAATAACAAAAACGGTCCCGACTTCGTGATATGCGTAGGCGGGACCGTTTTTATTGGCTCGCTTGTTGCAAAAGGGGAGGAGGAACCTTTTATCTGTGCGCTCGATTGTCTAGGTACAGAGTAGGACGGCGCTCTAGGGTGCCTCGGCAGAAATAGTGGAGAAATCTACTGTTATTTGGAGCTGCTCCCGGCAGGGGAGCGAATTAACAGTAGAAAGTCCATCTAAATCGTCGGGAGCTGGCT
>NZ_JBFTQB010000660.1:0-3743 GCF_056398785.1 Paenibacillus sp. 01T422
AGGCAGTGACATCGCTGCTGCATGCGGACAACTGCGCGCGAAGCATATGGAGAGCAAGTCATGAGGTGAAATCAGGATGAAGATGGTAAGCCGCACCGATATCGGTAAGGTCCGTTTAGTGAATGAGGACCGCGCCGCCATACAGCATGAGCTGAATGGCCTTTCTTTGGCTATTGTCGCTGATGGTATGGGGGGACACCAGGCTGGCGATATTGCCAGCCAAATGGCAATTGATATGATCAGTAATGAACTGCAATCCATTCACTGGGGAATGCCCGTTGACGCATGCAAGCAAGTGCTGAAGGAAGCGATCGAGAAGGCGAATGAGAAGATTTATGAATTTGCCTCTGGACAAGAAAGTTATCATGGCATGGGGACGACAGTTGTCGCTGTGATTGCTTCCCAAGAACTGCTGATCATCGGTCACATTGGTGACAGCCGTGCGTACAAAATTGCCGGTGAGTCGATCACTCAGCTAACGGAAGACCATTCCCTGGTGTATGAGCTTGTGAARAACGGGCAGATAACTCTTGAAGAAGCCGATCATCATCCTCGCCGTAATTGGATTACGCGAGCGCTGGGCACAGAGCCTGGTGTAGAGGTGGATTTATACGAGTATTCGTGGCGGCCTGGGGATACGATTCTGATCTGTTCCGACGGTTTAAGCGGATTAGTGGATTCGGGCGATATCTTACGAATCATCAGATCGCATGCCGAGCTGGATGCTGCTGCAGCACAATTGATTCAAAGCGCGCTGGATGAAGGTGGGGACGATAACGTAACGGTTGTTTTACTTGCACACGATTCTGATTCGGACGAAAAAAGGGGTGATGGGAATTGATCGGTAGAAAGCTTGGGGGCCGCTATGAAATTCTAGACCGTATTGGCGGAGGCGGCATGGCTTTAGTTTATAAAGGGCATGATCTTTTATTAAATCGTAAAGTGGCTGTAAAAGTACTGCGACAGCAGTATGTGAATGACGAAGAGTTCATTCGTCGTTTCCGCAGAGAAGCTCAAGCAGCCGCTTCCCTTTCTCATCCTAATGTCGTCAGTATTTATGACGTGGGACAAGAAGAAGATGTGCATTATATTGTAATGGAATACATAGAAGGCACTACTTTGAATGATTTAATTAAGGAGAGAGCACCACTGCAGGTGGAAGACGCTGTTCATTACGCCAGCCAAATTGCAGATGCGCTCGATCACGCTCATCATAATGAAATTATTCATCGCGATATTAAGCCGCACAATATTTTGATCGGCAAAAACGGCCGCGTCAAAGTGACGGATTTCGGTATCGCGCGGGCTGCTACGTCTTCCACGATTACGCAGACGGGAGCCGTTGTCGGCTCTGTGCATTATTTCTCGCCGGAGCATGCGAAAGGTACGAATACTGGCGAGAAATCTGATTTGTATTCCCTCGGTATCGTGATGTATCAAATGCTGACGGGTCGGCTTCCTTTTCTAGGCGAAAGTCCGATTTCCGTGGCTTTGAAGCATTTGCAGGAAGATGTAGAAGATCCTCGTAAAGTAAATCCTCTCATTCCGCAGAGTGTGGAAAACATTATTCTGAAAGCCATGCGCAAAAAGCCCGATGAACGCTACCAGTCTGCAAAGCTAATGATGGCGGATCTGGATACGTGCTTAAACCCGGATCGCAGGAATGAAGCCAAAGTAGCTTTTTGGGATGCCGACGGAATGGACGAGGAGCGTACCTTGGTTATGCCAGCGATTCGTGCGGATCAGCTTGCGAGCTTCGATGACGACGATGACGAACCTGAGAAGCCCGCTTGGCGCGAGGAACCTGCTCCCAAGAAGGGGAAGGGTTGGATTAAGCCGCTTGTATGGATCGTTATTTTGCTGATGATTCTTGGCGCTATGTGGTACGCGGTCGGTTATGTGAAAGGGATGTTCGCCATCGAAACGGTGGAGGTTCCTAACGTGGTGAACAAAACGCTAACCCAAGCGCAAGCCGAATTAACAGCTGCCAAGCTTGGGTTCACCGTGGAGACGGATGCAGAGAGCAAAGCGCCTAAGGATACGGTCATCCGTCAAAATCCTAGCGGCATGCGAATGAACGTAGGCACCAAAGTGACGTTGTACGTCAGTAAAGGCGCTCCGAAGATCAAGATGGAGAGTTATATCGGACAACAGCTCAAAGACGCCAAGCTGAAGCTGGAAGCGCTCGGGATTAGCGACGATCAGATTACGTTCACACAAACGACGACGGATGATCCGCCGGACACAATTCTGAAGCAAACGCCCCTAGTCGGGGAGGAGTTTGATCTGGATAAAGCAGCGATTACCTTCGTCGTAAGCAAAGCAAAGGAAACGTTCAAAATGCCGGATCTCGTCGGCATGACGGAGGCTGAAGCGAAGGCGCAAATTACCAAGCTGAACCTTAAGCTTCCTGCTAACGGCATTACACGAGAGAAAAGCTACAAGGTTGCCAAAGGGAAAGTAATTAAGCAATTTCCTTTTGACAAAGATACGGATGTCTCCGTTGGCTCTGAAATCTCTTTGATTATTAGCGATGGATTGCCGGAAGATGCTGGACAACTAACCGTCAGTGTTGCCGTGAAGCCAACGACAGAAGGCAAGGATTCCGAATTTAAAATTGTCGTTAGCGATGCACAGTATGAGAATTTCGAATACAAAACGGAAAAAGTATCGAAGCCTCAAAACCTGGATGTCAAAGTCATTGTTTCTCCGGATAAGAAAGCCGTAATCTTGATTAAAGAAGGAGACAACTTGGTTAATTCCATTACACGTACCTATCAAGATTATTTAGATCAAAAGAACGGCAAGACCGTCTCGCCGAGTCCAAGCGTCTCACCTTCGTCATCGCCTAAACAGCAAAACAATGGGCCGGCTATTCCGGTGGGCGGCAATGGGCAAGGTCAAACAGGCGGCGCTGCCTCTAAACCACCTACTGGAGGCACAAATTAATGCCGCAAGGAATGATTGTTAAAGCTTTGAGCGGTTATTACTATGTTCTGCCCGAAGGGGCGGAGCTCCAGGATGTTAATACGATTACTTGCCGTGGTAGAGGTGTTTTTAAGAACAGGAAGATAACGCCTCTTGTCGGGGATCGGGTCATGTTTGAGGAGACGGAGAATGGGGAAGGGACGGTTACTGAAATCCTGCCCCGCTCTTCAGAGCTGATCCGTCCTCCGATTGCCAATGTGAACGTGGTTGTACTTGTATTCTCAGTTACAGAACCTGTTCTGAATTTACAGCTGCTAGATAAATTTCTTGTTCATATTGAAAATACAGGCATCGAAGTCGTACTTTGCTTCACCAAAAGTGATCTATTGTCAACTCATAATGACGCTGCTGCACCCAAAGAGATGACGGTTGCGGAGCTGGAGCGGATTACGAAACTCTATGAGGGGATTGGCTATACCGTGGTTAAAACGAGTTCTCGCCAGAGAGTCGGTGTGGAAGCCATTCTGCATCATCTGGAAGGCGCGGTCAGCGTTTTCGCTGGACAATCCGGTGTAGGCAAGTCCTCTCTGCTGAATGAAATGATTAGCGGCCGCAACTTGGAGACCAATGAGATCTCTCAACGTTTGGGCAGAGGGAAGCATACCACCCGCCATGTTGAGCTGCTTCCATTGAACAATGGCGGTCTCGTCGCCGATACGCCGGGATTCAGTCAGCTGGACTTCATGGAAGTCGAAGCGGAAGGGCTTAGCAGCTGCTTCAAAGAGTTCGCTGAGGTAGGTGAAGGCTGCCGCTTT
>NZ_JBFTQB010000661.1:0-7159 GCF_056398785.1 Paenibacillus sp. 01T422
AATTCAATACCGTGCCGATCATCTACATGGCAATGAAGTGGGCAGGTGCCGCTTATCTGCTCTGGCTGGCATGGAAGACAATTAAACCTGGCTCCGCCTCTATACTTGAGCCCATCGCGCTCCCAATTGAGAAGCCAAGAAAACTGTTCCTGATGGGTTTCATAACCAATTTGCTCAACCCCAAAATAGTCGTATTGTACATCTCGCTTCTTCCACAATTTCAGGATCCAAATCAAGGTTCGTTGTTGGCACAAAGCGCGATTCTAGGTGTAACACAAATCTTAATCAGCTTTGCGGTGAATCTGCTAATTGTTCTTACTGCAAGTAAAATTGCTGGTTGGTTCGGCAAACGTCCGACATGGCTCAAAGCGCAGCGCTGGATTATGTCCGGAGTTTTAGCGGGACTTGCCGTTAAGCTGGCGATCCAGCGTCGGTAATTTCCCTCCCATAGCAAGGATTTAGGATTCCTGTAGCGAACTTTTAACATGAAGGAGCGTGAACCTATGATTAATAATTTGAATTGGGCTGGAAACTTCAAGTATAGCGCCACAGAACTGCATACTCCCGTGAAAGTTGAAGACGTGCAGGAATTAGTAGCTAGAAGTAAACAAATGAAAGTGCTTGGTACACGGCATTCGTTTAATAGCATTGCTGATTGTAGCGAAGGCTTGCTTTCACTTCAAAACCTGAATCGTGTGGTGGCATTAGACACCGTTCATAGTAAGGTAACGGTTGAAGCTGGAATCCGGTATGGCGAGTTATGTGAATACCTCCATGAGCATGGCTATGCGATTCACAATTTGGCGTCTTTGCCGCATATCACTGTTGCTGGTGCATGCGCCACAGCGTCGCACGGTTCTGGCGATCGGAACGGCAATCTTGCTAGTGTGGTTGATTCGATAGAGATGGTTCAGGCGAACGGAGATCTGGCCGTATTCTCTCGCGAACAACAAAACATAGGAGGTGCAATTGTTGGTTTGGGAGGACTGGGAGTCGTCACACAGATGACGCTGGATGTGATCCCGACTTTTCAAATAAGTCAGCATGTCTATGACAATCTTCCTTTCGAGCAACTGGAAGAGCACCTTGATGATATCTTTTCCCATGCCTATAGTGTGAGTTTGTTTACCGATTGGACGGGTACGAATATCAATCAAGTTTGGCTAAAGCAGAAACAGACAGATCATACTTCAACGCAGGCAGAACCTGAATTTTATGGCGCTAAATTAGCAAACTCACCACGGCATCCGGTGCCAGGACATACAGCGGAGAATTGCAGCGAGCAAATGGGGATTCCGGGACCTTCGCATGAGAGATTACCTCACTTTCGCATGGATTTCACCCCGAGTGCTGGAGAAGAACTGCAAAGTGAATACTTCGTGCCACGTGAATCAGCTTATCAGGCCTTGCATGCGATTAATGAAATAAGGGAGCAAATAGCGCCACTTCTGTATATTTCTGAAGTTCGTACGATTGCAAAAGATCTACTGTGGATGAGTCCTAACTATAAACAGGATTCAGTTGCGATTCATTTCACTTGGAAGCCAAATTGGGAAGCAGTTAAGCAAGTTCTGCCGATGATTGAAAAGCAGCTTGCGCCTTTTCAGGCCCGTCCGCATTGGGCGAAACTGTTTACTATGCAGCCTGCGGCGCTCAAGTTTTTATACGAGAAACTGCCGGATTTCCAGGACATGCTCCTTCGTTATGATCCGCAAGGGAAGTTTCGAAATGACTTTTTGAACACGTATATATTTGGTAAATGAGATCTGCGCGATGAAGTTCATCTTGCTTGAATGGGCGATTAGGATTATTATGGATTTGTAGATAGAGGTGAGACCATGCCTATTATTCAAGCGCTGGACAGAGCATTGAAAATTATGGATTTATTCGACGAGTACACGACAGAGTTAAAAATTACAGAAATCAGCGCAAGGATGGATCTTCACAAAAGCACGGTACACTCCTTATTGAAAACGCTTCAGATGCACGGTTACATTAATCAGGATGTGGAAACTGGCAAGTATAAGCTAGGGCTTAAGCTCTTGGAAAAGGGACAGCTGATGCTGCAAAGCTTGGACATCCGTACAGCAGCACGCAAACACTTGGTTGTTTTGTCGGAACAGACAGGACAAACAACCCATCTCGTTATTCTTGATGGGAAAGAAGGCGTGTATTTGGACAAAGTCGAAGGGGAGAAAGCTGCGATTCGTTATTCCCGAATAGGGCGCAGAATTTCACTTCATAGCAGCGCGGTAGGCAAGGTCTTGACAGCTTTTAGAACCAAGGATGAGATCGATGCGCTCCTTCGTAATTACCAATTCTCGAAGATGACAGAC
Organism: Paenibacillus sp. 01T422; assembly: GCF_056398785.1. Taxonomy (NCBI): domain Bacteria; kingdom Bacillati; phylum Bacillota; class Bacilli; order Caryophanales; family Paenibacillaceae; genus Paenibacillus; species Paenibacillus sp. 01T422. Next base: position 2,337 of record NZ_JBFTQB010000661.1, read on the forward strand.
GTGACGATTACGGAGAAGGACGCGTTCGTTAACGAACTGAATCAGGTAAGAGATCAGGGCTATTCCATTGACAACCAGGAGAATGAACCTGGCGTCCGATGTGCAGCAGCTCCTATTTTCGAGCATAATGGCTCGATTGTAGCAGCAATCAGTCTTTCAACATTAGTTTCAACGGTAGATGATTCATTGTTTAAGGCGTATATTGCTCTTCTTAAAAAGGAGGCAGAAGCCATTTCGCAAACCCTGGGGTTTCGGCACGTTTTGTAAAGCATGTCGAGTCCAGRCATTTTTTTGACTGTATTATAGAACAGAGTTTTATAATATAAAACAAATTAGAGGAGTGAGCAAGAAATGAGAATAATCCGTTTCGAAAAGGAAGGGTCTACACAGCTAGCTGCCGTTAATGATCATGATCAAATTTATGCACTGCCGCAAAGCGATTTTATAGCGCTGATTCATGAAGCTGACGCTTTGGCGATTACACCGCTCGAATTGGTTAACAAAGCGATTGAAGGCAGTGAAGCGTTACATGATCAAGTCGATCAGCTGCAACTTCTGGTTCCGATTGAGGCTCCGGAAGTGTGGGCTGCTGGAGTTACCTATGAGCGAAGCCGTGACGCACGCAACTATGAGGCAACGGAAGGCAGACTGGATGCTTCGACCTTTTACGATAAAGTTTATGATGCTGTACGTCCGGAAATCTTTTTTAAGTCTACAGCGGCGCGGACGGTAGGTCCTGGCGGGCAAGTGCAGCTTCGTAGTGATTCCGTGTGGCAGGTGCCAGAACCGGAGTTAGGGCTTGTTTTGAACGCAAAAGGGAAAATCGTCGGATACACCATTGGCAATGATATGAGCTGCCGGGATATTGAAGGCGAGAATCCGCTTTATTTGCCTCAAGCCAAAGTATGGAAGCGTTCCTGTTCCTTAGGACCTGCGATTCGTTTAGCTGAAACGGTAGATAACCCTTATAACTTGCAGATTACAAGCCAAATCTATCGTGACGGGGAAAAAGCAGTCGAGGGAACGGCAAATACCAATCAACTCAAACGCAAACTGGATGAACTGACGGAATTTTTGATACGGGATAATGAGTTGTTTGAAGGTACCGTGCTGCTGACAGGAACATGTATTGTACCTCCAAACGAGTTTACACTCGCGCATGGTGACAGAATCGAAATTGAGATCACGGGTATTGGAACACTTATTAATCATGTTGTAGGCGCTGGCAGCTAATTATAGCTTATTAAATAACTTATCTTTCAGGAGGAATAAACATGACATCCAAATTTGTTGGTGGCCAAACGTATTTGAATTATATCAACGGTGAATGGCAGGCAGCTGGCACTGGGCAAACCGTACCGAGCATCAATCCCGCTAAAAAAAGTGAAGTAGTGGGTTACGTGCAGAAACAGCAAGAGGTGTAGCCATCTTGCGCTATTATGCTGGCGAAGGGATGCGGAAAATCGGCGACGTGATTCCCTCCACCGATAGCGAAGCACTGATGTTTACGACCCGTATGCCACTTGGCGTTGTCGGCGTTATTTCGCCTTGGAATTTCCCAGTGGCTATTCCGATATGGAAAATGGCGCCAGCCTTAATCTATGGCAATGCGGTTGTACTGAAGCCTGCTCAGGAAACGGCAGTGACGGCGGCCAAAATCGTGGAATGCTTCGCAGAAGCGGGACTTCCAGCGGGTGTATTAAGTTTGGTAACCGGCAGCGGAGCCGTTATCGGGCAAGGGATTGCTGAGCATCCGGATGTGAATGGAATTACATTTACCGGCTCCAATCAGGTTGGCAAACGGGTCGGCCAAGCGGCACTAGCTAGAGGAGCGAAATACCAGCTCGAGATGGGCGGGAAGAATCCGATTCTTATCGCTGCGGATGCTGATCTCGATTTGGCGGTTGACGCGACGATCAGCGGAGGAATTCGCTCGACAGGTCAGAAATGTACGGCGACAAGCCGTGTCATTGTAATGAGCGAGGTCTATGAAACTTTTAAAGAAAAGCTGCTGAGCAAATTAAAAGGATTGACCGTAGGTCACGGTCTGGATGCCGGAACATGGCTAGGCCCATGTGCGAATGAAAATCAGCTTAGAACCGTGCAATCCTATATTCAAAAAGGGATAGAGGAAGGCGCTGAGTTGTTGTTCGGCGGTTCATCCCCGGACCACCCGGACCTCTCAGAAGGCTTTTATATACAACCGACTGTGTTCGATAAAGTAACTCCAGAGATGGCGATTGCCCGGGAAGAGATCTTCGGACCTGTCCTCGCGCTTATTCAGGTCGAATCCATGGAACAAGCCATTCAGGTGGCTAATGATTCAGATTTTGGCTTGAGCGCTTCCATTTATACGCAAAACATTGGCAATATTCTTACGTTTATTCWGGACATGGATGCTGGTTTGGTAAGAATTAATTCCGAGAYAGCCGGGGTAGAACTTCAAGCTCCATTCGGCGGTATGAAGCAGTCCAGCTCTCACTCGCGCGAGCAAGGGCAGGCGGCCATTGAATTTTTCACCTCGATAAAAACGGTATTTCTCAAAGCGTAGCTCTTAGCTATGAAGCCTGATTCGGAAGGGTGAAGGTTGATGACAGAGCAATTATTATCGATCATAGGCAATGAAAATAACGAATTGTATGCGATCCATACGCACGCACAAGGCCCGAAAGGCTCGTTGCCATTAACGAAAGAAATGTTATTGCATGCTCCAAGCGGGGAGTTGTTCGGTCTTACCCAGAATGTGGGGATGGGGTGGAAACCGTCTCGCCTGAAGGGGAAGCAGTACCTTCTGCTGAGCACGCAAGGGGGTATTCGTAAGGAAGACGGCAGTCCCGTCGCTCTTGGTTATCATACTGGCCACTGGGAAGTTGGCCTGTTGACRCAGGCGGCTGCCGAAGTGATTACAGAAAGCGGCGGGGTTCCTTTCGCTGGTTATGTGAGCGACCCTTGCGATGGCAGGTCTCAGGGGACGGAAGGTATGTTTGATTCGCTTCCTTATCGCAATGATGCAGCGATCGTATTCCGTCGTCTTATCCGCTCGTTGCCCACACGCAAAGGCGTCCTCGGTGTGGCGACCTGCGATAAAGGACTGCCTGCGATGATGATCGCACTGGCTGGAATGCATGAGCTCCCATGCGTCATCGTGCCCGGGGGAGTGACATTGCCTCCAACGGAAGGCGAGGACGCTGGGAAAATCCAAACCATTGGCGCGAGGTATGCAAGTGGTGAAATCAGCCTGGAAGATGCTGCGGACCTCGGCTGCCGGGCTTGCGCCACACCGGGCGGAGGTTGCCAGTTTCTTGGAACGGCTGCGACTTCGCAGGTGGTTGCAGAGGCTATGGGCATGACGGTGCCTCATGCTGCGCTAGCTCCATCCGGCCAGCCGGTTTGGGAAGAGATGGCTAGGCAATCGGCTCGCGCTATGATGACGTTGGAGGAAAAGGGACTTCGGATGAAGGATATTCTGACAGAAGCGTCTATCCACAATGCCATGGTTGTTCATGCTGCATTCGGAGGATCGACGAATTTGCTGCTGCATATTCCTGCTTTCGCTCATGCGGCAGGGCTGCCCGTTCCGACCGTTCAAGATTGGATACGTGTGAATAAAGACGTGCCAAGGTTAGTCAGCGTTCTGCCGAACGGTCCGGAATATCATCCGACTGTGAGGGTCTTTTTGGCTGGCGGTGTGCCAGAAGTGATGCTGCATCTACGCCGTTTGGGCGTCCTGAAAGAAAATGCGCTGACCGTAACAGGGGAAACGCTGGGGACCGTACTGGATTGGTGGGAATCAAGCGAACGTCGCCGCAAAATGCGCAGTCTGCTTATGGAAATGGACGGCATTGATCCCGATCAAGTCATTATGAGTCCGGAGCGTGCCAGAGAAAGAGGATTAACCTCAACAGTAACGTTTCCTATGGGGAACTTGGCTCCGGAAGGATCGGTCATTAAATCAACAGCGATTGACCCGACAACCGTCGGGGAAGATGGTATTTATCGCCATCGGGGCAAAGCCAAGGTGTTTACCTCGGAGAAAGCGGCTATCACGGCAATTAAGAACGGTGGTATTGGGGCCGGAGATGTTATGGCATTAATCGGGCGCGGCCCATCGGGTACGGGGATGGAGGAGACTTATCAGTTAACCTCGGCGCTGAAACATCTGCCGTTCGGTAAGTACGTGTCGCTAATAACCGATGCGCGGTTCTCGGGTGTATCCACAGGGGCCTGCATCGGCCATGTTGGACCTGAGGCGCTAGCTGGCGGGCCGATCGGTAAACTGCGCGATGGAGATACAATCGACATCGTAGTGGACCGCAATAGTTTGGAAGGTACGGTTCATTTCCTAGGAGCCGGTGACGTCGTGCTTACCCCTGACGAAGGAGCGCTTGTACTTGCTGCTCGCGACCCTCACCCAGAGCTTGCCGCAGATCCAAGGCTTCCTGACGATACGCGATTATGGGCAGCTTTGCAGTCTGTCAGCGGTGGGACATGGGCAGGTAGCGTATATGATGTCGACCGGATTATCGCAGTTTTGGAAGCAGGTAAAAAAGCCTTAGCTGAGCAGAATATGTAGGCGATAAGTACCGCTTCAACGTAAATTTTAATAAGGCAGTTCTGTTGATAAATTCGACAGGACTGCTTTTTTTGCTTTCTGGAACCCAACTCCCGTGTGAAAACACGGTTGGGCGCACTCAGCACGCGTTAGCGATGAGAAATATCGCTACAGTGGCAAGATCAGCGCTCGCGGAAGGGTTCCGCGCAAGTTAAGCGTGTTTTACATCGTTACAGCGGGCCATGTGCGCACCCAGCMGGCGTTARCGATG
>NZ_JBFTQB010000662.1:0-3726 GCF_056398785.1 Paenibacillus sp. 01T422
GGATGTAGCTCAGCTTGGTAGAGCACCTGCTTTGGGAGCAGGGGGTCGCATGTTCAAATCGTGTCATCCCGATAGACACGCGGGTGTAGTTCAATGGTAGAACTTCAGCCTTCCAAGCTGGTAGCGTGGGTTCGATTCCCATCACCCGCTTTAAACAAAGAAAGAGTCACCTACGGGTGGCTTTTTCTTTGTCTCCGGGAAGGTCCTACTTTTTACATACATAAATTACCACGGCCTAATAAGGTCTTTTTTTATTTTACTACTATGTGCAAAGGGCGGATTGTGGTAAAATATTCTGAAATGAGTTTTTATAACGTTAAGCTTTTATAGAGAGAAGCATTAATGCAACATAGTGAATAGATGAGGTGGAGAGTTATGTTAGAGAATGTAATCGGCCTACAAAAGCAAGGAACGAACAATCTGCTTCGCAGGGACGTACGCTTCTTGGGGCACATACTAGGTGAAGTTCTGGTACATCAGGGCGGCAATGGTCTCCTCGATGTTGTCGAGAAAATTCGTGAGATGAGTAAGTCTTTAAGAGCACACTATGTCATTGAAATCTATGATGAGTTCAAAGAAACGATTTCATCACTTGATCCGGAAATTCGTCATCAAGTGATTCGTGCATTCGCTATTTACTTCCAGCTTGTTAATATTGCTGAGCAGAATCATCGGATTCGTCGTAAAAGAGATTACGAGCGTTCCTCCGGTGAATCTGTGCAGCCTGGTTCCATAGAGAGCATTGTACAGGAACTAAGAAACAATCATATCCCTTTTGAGGAAGTACAAGAAATTCTTAAATCTATTTCCTTAGAGCTTGTAATGACCGCTCATCCAACGGAAGMTATGCGTAGAGCAGTACTTGACATCAATCTGCGTATTTCTGATGATATGATGAAGCTGGATAATCCGATGCTAACTTCTCGTGAGCGTGAACAGCTGCGTGAGAAGCTGCTAGGAGAAGTTCTGAATCTTTGGCAAACGGACGAGCTGCGTGATCGTAAGCCGACAGTAATCGACGAGGTTCGAAATGGATTGTACTATTTTGACGAAACTTTGTTCGATGTACTGCCGGAGATATATCATGAGCTTGAGCGCTGCTTAAATAAATATTACCCGCAGGATACATGGCATGTGCCATCTTTCTTGAAATTCGGTTCATGGATTGGTGGGGACCGTGATGGTAACCCGTCCGTGAGAGCTAATGTAACGTGGGAAACGCTAGGACTGCACCGTCAGCTGGCATTGCAAAAGTACGAAGAAGTTCTGAAGGAAACGCTGGAGCATATGAGCTTTAGCAAAAATATTGTGACGGTTAGCGATGCTTTATTGGAGTCTATTCAATGCGACCGTGTAGCTCTTGGAAACGTGCAGGATGTATGGCGCAATGAGAAAGAACCTTACCGAATTAAAACAACGTATATGATCGAGAAGGTCCACAACACGGGCAATCCTAATGTGCCAACAAGCCAGAAATATAACAGCCCTGACGAATTTATCAATGATCTGCAAATTATTGATGCTAGTTTAAGATCACATTTTGCTGATTACGTTGCTGACAAATATATTAAAAAGCTGATCCGTCAGGTTGAACTGTTCGGCTTCCACCTAGCTGCTCTAGATATTAGACAGCACAGTAAAGAGCATGAATCAGCGATGACTGAGATTTTGGCGAAAATGGGTATTACGAGTAACTATAATAAGCTGTCTGAAGAGGAGAAAATCTCGCTTCTGACGGATGTTCTGAATGATCCAAGACCGATTACTTCAACTTATCTAGATTACTCCGAAGGCACGAAGGAGTGCTTAGATGTTTATCGTACGGTAGGCGAAGCTCAGAAGGAATTCGGGCGCAATTGTATCAATAGTTACCTAATTAGTATGACACAGGGAGCTAGTGATCTTCTGGAAGTTGTTGTGTTTGCGAAGGAAGCAGGCTTATATCGCAAAGAGAGTGATGGCAGCGTGACTAGCACGCTTCAGTCGGTACCTCTTTTTGAAACAATCGACGATTTGCATGCGGCACCAGGCATTATGAGCACATTGTTAGCTATTCCAGCTTACCGTGATAGCATTGACCCAGATACACAGATACATGAAATTATGCTTGGGTATTCGGACAGTAATAAAGACGGCGGAGTGATCACAGCAAACTGGGAACTCCGTATGGCGCTTCAGGACATCACAGAAGCAGCGAAAAAGTTCGGCGTGAAGCTGAAGTTCTTCCATGGTCGTGGTGGTGCGCTAGGGCGCGGCGGAATGCCACTCAACCGCAGTATCCTTGCACAGCCGGTAGAAACGCTTGGCGGCGGCATTAAGATTACAGAGCAAGGGGAAGTATTGTCATCTCGCTATTCCTTGCAAGGGATTGCTTACCGCAGCTTAGAGCAGGCGACTTTCGCGTTAATTACAGCGTCCCAATTATCGCGTTCTCCACAAAGGCTTTCACATGAAGACAAGTGGGAAACGATTATGCGCGGTATTTCGGAGCAAGCGCAGACGAAATATCAAGATCTCATTTTCCGGGACGAGGACTTCTTAACGTTCTTCAAAGAGTGCACACCGCTTCCTGAGATTGGCGAGCTGAATATCGGTTCACGTCCATCCAAGCGTAAAAATAGCGACAGATTCGAAGATTTGCGCGCGATTCCTTGGGTTTTCTCCTGGACGCAAACACGTTATTTGCTTCCTGCTTGGTATGCGGCAGGTACGGGTCTGCAAAGCTTTTATCAAGGGAATGCGGCTAATTTAGAGACATTGAAAGAAATGTATGAAGATTGGTCATTCTTCCGTACGATGATTGATAATCTGCAAATGGCGCTTGCCAAAGCGGACCTGCAAATTGCTAAGGAATACGGGAATTTAGTGAAGGAATCGGCGATTGCAGAGCGTATTTTCAACCTGATTAGGGAAGAATATGAATTAACTTCATCGATTATTTTGCAAATTACAGGGCAGCAAGAGATTCTGGATAATGTTCCTGTAATTCAAGAGTCTATCCGTTTGCGTAACCCTTACGTTGATCCACTAAGCTATATGCAGGTCGAACTGCTTACAGAGCTTCGTGCACTGCGTGAAAACAATGAGGACGATGCGATTCTGCTGCGTGAAGTGCTGCTTACAATTAACGGGATTGCAGCAGGGCTGAGAAACACGGGCTGATAATAGACAGTGCATAAGCGTATAGACAGGATGATAAAGTCGGGGGCCTCGTATATCGAGTGCAGCTCGACTTTTCCTGTCCTATACAGGTGTCCAAAGACGGACGGAGGGTTATAAGCTGCATGGGGCGATGGTTAGCAATTATTCTTGTCCTTATTGGTGCTTCAAGTTATGGCTTGCTCTCCTCTTTTATCAAGATGGCTTATGATCAAGGGTTTACTGATGGGCAAATTACGCCCGGTCAAATGACGATGGGAACTTTGCTCGTATGGGTATTGATACTTTTTCACAAAAATTCTTGGGTCAATCCTTTTAAAGGCCCTTGGATAAAGCTTGGTCTTATTGGTATTTTTGGATTGGCGTTAACGACTGTTTTTTATAATATTGCCTTGCAGGAATTGAATGCTTCTTTATCGATTATTTTATTATTTCAGTTTACGTGGATAACGATTGGAATGGATTGCGTACGAAAACGAAGACTGCCGTCGAAGTCTGAGGGCATTGCTGTCTTGTTCATCCTTGTTGGAACTGTTCTTGCCGTAGATATTCTGAATACGAGCTGGG
>NZ_JBFTQB010000663.1:0-3722 GCF_056398785.1 Paenibacillus sp. 01T422
ATTCCACGCTGCTTCCTATATCCGCGGTAAGTTTTATGACTTTTTTGCGGCAAGAAGAGTTGAGCCGTTTTCTTTAAAATGTGCGATATCCGGTGGGAAAAAGGGGAAAAGGGAATAGGGGGAAGCAAAAATGACAGCCAAATTGGAAGCGGACTTACATACACATACAACGGCTTCAGACGGGACGCAGCGGCCTGCAGCTAATGTGCAAATGGCCCACGTTGCTGGATTGGCGGCAATTGCGATTACGGATCATGATACGGTTTCTGGGGTCGCTGAGGCACTTGCAGAGGGAGCGAAGCTCGGAGTTGAAGTCGTGCCAGGGGTCGAGATTTCGACCGTCGAGGGTGGTCAGGACATCCATGTGCTAGGGTACTATATTCAAATTGATGATGCTCAGTTTCTGCAAAGATTGGCCTCATTGCGCGACACCCGAAATACCCGCAATGACATGATTATTGAGCGTTTGCAGCAATTAGGCCTGGAAATTACGATGGATGATGTACTCAAAGAAGTAGCGAATATCAAGCGCAAAGGTGACACCGTCGGAAGACCTCATATTGCTTCAGTGCTTCTGAACAAAGGTTATGTTTCCTCTATTAGTGAGGCCTTTGACAAGTATTTGGCTACAGGAGCTGCCGCCTATGCCAACCCGCCTCGAATCAAACCCGAAACGGCCATCCAGTGGATTCACGAAGCAGGCGGCAAGGCAGTTCTTGCTCATCCGGGCATATATCATGACGATGCACTCGTTGAGGCTATTACGCAGCAAGGACTAGACGGTATTGAGGTTTACCATTCCGACCATACGCCGGAAGATGAAGCTAGATATCTTGAGCTTGCTCAGCGCACAGGACTTCTCATCACAGCAGGCTCAGATTTCCATGGCGAGCGGGGCGGAGTTGTTTTTCATGCGCCTATCGGCTCCAAGCGAATTGGGATCGAAGTTTTGCAAAGCCTACAAACCGAGAAGGAGCAGCGTTAATGAGAAGGATTCGCAAAGCCATCATTCCTGCGGCTGGTTTAGGAACACGATTCCTGCCAGCCACGAAAGCACAGCCTAAGGAAATGCTGCCCATTGTGGACAAGCCTGCCATCCAATACATCGTAGAAGAAGCAATTGAGTCTGGGATTGAGGATATTATCATTGTAACCGGTCGTAACAAACGTGCGATTGAAGATCATTTTGATAAATCCGTTGAACTCGAAATGATGCTCGAAGAAAAGGGCAGCACACAATTGTTGAACATTGTACAGTCTGTCTCTAACCTGGCTGATGTCCATTATATTAGGCAAAAGCAGCCCTTAGGTCTCGGACATGCCATCCTGTGCGCACGTAAATTTATTGGTGATGAGCCATTTGCCGTGCTTTTAGGCGATGACATTCTACAGTCTTCTCGACCTGGACTCAAACAGATGCTGGATATTTATGAACAGACGGAAACGTCCGTTATCGCTGTGCAAGAAGTGCCATGGGAAGATGTGAGCAAATATGGGATTGTATCCCCCGCAACGAGCTACGGCAGCTATCGCTTGATTGAAGATTTGGTCGAGAAGCCTGACCGTGATCAAGCGCCTTCGAATTTAGCGGTGATCGGCCGTTATCTCATCATGCCAGAAATATTCGGCATCCTGGAACGGCAAGAGCCAGGCCGCGGCGGAGAAATTCAATTAACGGATGCCCTCCGTGTCCTTAATAGAGAGCAGCAGATGGCTGCCTATTTGATGCAGGCGAATCGTTACGACGTTGGCGACAAATTCGGATATATCGAAGCGACTATCGAGCTTGCCCTCCAACGACCAGATTTGCAGAATCAAGTGAAAGCGTATCTCCTCAATTTGGCTAGAAAGTTAGAAGCGGAGTAAAAACAGAAAGAACCTAGTGCAGTAGGCTGCGCTAGGTTCTTTTTTCTATTTTATCGTTACTTTCATTTGTTTGATTGCCTGTTCATCCGGCGTCACGAAAAGTGTTTTCTGATTCACGTAGATGACGAATCCAGGTTTGGAGCCATTCGGTTTGTGGACATGCTTGATCGTTGTGTAGTCAACAGGAACTTGACTGGAATGCTTGGCTTGGCTGAAATAAGCGGCTAATTGCGCAGCCTCTCGCAGTGTAGCCTCGGAATAGTTGTCGCCTCGGATCACGACATGAGAGCCAGGAATATCCTTCGTATGCAGCCAAGTGTCAGAGGAAGAAGCAAGCCGGTTTGTTAAAAACTCGTTCTGAGTATTGTTTTTGCCGACATAAATCGCAATTTGCTCACTTGACATATAACACGCCAAAGCAGGCTTATCTTTTTTCTTCTTTTTGCGCTGCTTTTTGTTGCGGTCACGGATATAGCCCTGTTCCATGAGCTCATCGCGGATTTCTTCGATATCAGTCAAGGAAGCTACGCCTAGCTGCTGCAGCAAGGAATTCAAATACGCGATTTCCTGATGCGTTTGCTCGATTTGTTCCTCGACGATGGCCGTGCTGTTTTTCATTTTTGTGTATTTTTTAAAATAGCGCTGCGCATTTTCTGACGGGCTCAACAGCGGGTCCAAAGGAATTTTGATCAGCGCCTGCTCTTCATCATAGTAGTTAATTGTCTCAAGCTCGCGATCCCCTTTGTTAACGGCATGCAGGGAAGCTGTCAGCAGCTCGCCAAGTATTCGGAATTTGTCGGCATCTTTGGAATCATCGACGGTGTCTTGCAGTTTTTCCAGTTTTTTAACATTTTTGTTGGATTCATTTTGTAAAAAACGGAGCAAATCCGCCACACGCTGTTTGACCGTATCTCTTTCGGCTTTGTCTCCATAAAACATTTCCAAGCATGCACTAGGTGTTGAATACGTCGTGGACGTGCCTTCAATATGCGTTAGCGGTGTCATGGCGAAGAACAATTTGCCGGTACTTGTCTGCTCGGTAATAACAGGTTCGTAATGGTGCTCCCGCACTGCCGTCATAACACTGTCAAAAGCATGCCATAAAGCGTCCAGTTCGACCGTTCCATCGCTTTCACTACCTTTGCGGCTGCGATATACGATCTCTTTGGATATTAATGGGCTTAACCCGCTGAACGCAGCGACTAGTCTTTGTTCGGGTTTATCTGAACTTGAGGACTCTTCCTCAGGTATTGGAGCCATCGTATCAAGGAAGGTTGCCTTATCCACGATAAGCGGATTCTGCTTATCTTGCGCAGGAGGTGTGACATACTTGCTTCCTGGCATGACAACCCGATAGGAGGAGATGGCAGGAGTTACATGATGAATACCGTCCAAGATGGTGTCCGTTGCCGGATCCAGAAGAATGATATTGCTATGCCGTCCCATAATTTCCACAAGAATTTCTTTGGTGCTCATATCACCTAATTCATCTCGGTGTCGGATCTGCAGCCGGATGACACGTTCCATGCCAATTTGCTCAACGGCTTCAATAACCCCATTCTCACAGTGCTTGCGAAGGAGCATGCAGAACATCGGGGCATCCATTGGATTTATTGATGTTTGCTCAGTGAGCTGGACCCGTGGGAAGGTGGGATTCGCCGAAAGGAGAAGCTTGAGATTTTGCCCTTGCGCCCGAATTTGCAGGATGACGTCATTCTCGCTGGGTTGGTGAATTTTATTAATGCGGCCTCCGACACACGTTTGTAATTCATGAACAATCGCGTGCAGGACTAGTCCGTCTAAAGCCATGATACATACAACTCCATTCTAGGTGAAAACTTTGCTAATCTCTATGA
>NZ_JBFTQB010000664.1:0-3718 GCF_056398785.1 Paenibacillus sp. 01T422
AATTAGATGTAGCTGCGTGCATGAGTAGAAGTTTAGCTCCGTATGATATTACACCAGAACAAGCTTTTATGATTATTTTGCTCAATGAACGGGATGGATTGTCTCAGGGTGAAATTGCTTTGGCTTTAAGAAAAGATAAATCAAGCATCACTCGGATGATATTGAGTCTTGAAAATAAAGGTGTCATGTACAGAGTTACTAATAGTTATGACCGCCGTTATTTTAAAGTTTCATTAACAGAAAAAGGTAGGAGCTTGGCTACCAATGTATTACCTTGTATTTCAGGAACTATTGATGTCCTACAAACAGGTTTTTCACTTGAAGAAATGAATGAATTACGAAGGCTTCTAATTAAGATGCGCGATAATATGAAAAAATGATTTGTACACACCTAATAGTTGATGTATCAACTATTAGGGATGAAGGAGGATAAGGATGTTTGAGCATATCAACCAAAATTATGAAGGAGTAGACTTTCGCAATCAAGACTTGAGGTATGGCGAGCTTATGAGTTGCACTTTCCGTCGTTGTACATTTGCTAACGGATCTTTAGAAGAAATTACGACAAGGAACTGCCGTTTCGTTGAATGTAATTTTCGGGGTGCCTCGTTAAATAGTTCCATTCATAAGGAATCCGCGTTTGAAAATTGTAACTTTGCCGAAGCAAATCTATTTGTCTCGAAGTTTGAAAACTGCAAAATGACGGGTTCAGATTTTTCTAGTGCAAATATGGATGGAATCACTATACTCCAAGGAGATTGGTCTTATACGAATTTGAGAAGAGCCAGATTGGTTAAGCAAGATTTACGTGGTATTAAATTCTATGAATCAGATTTAACTGAAGCCAATTTAGAGAAAGCCGACTTAAGAAATTGTGATCTTACGAGAACAATGCTGGCTAAAGCGAAATTACAGGGAGCTGATGTAAGGGGAGCTAAAATGGATGGTGTGGATTTCAAAGCCCTCACGATCAAGGGAGTACGAATGGATACTGAGCAAGCCGTGTTGTTTTCACTCTCGCATGGAGCCAAAATAAATTAACTGCAATTTGATTTTTAAAAAAGAGGTATTCATTTAGACGGCCTTAGCCCTGGAATTCACGGGGCTGGGGCCTTTTAATTTTACCTGGTTAACGAGATAGAACGAAGGGCTCTGAAGTCTATGTTCATCGTGCTGGCATTAGTGGCCGTAGCTTCGTGGATCATCCAATATACGTCCAAATTACTCACGTGGAGTGGTGTGATCTCCAATATTTTTATGGCCATCTGTGCCATGAGTGTCGTCTTAATTGTCCCGGTTCTTATGACTTATGGCGTTTTTCTATGGAGGTCCAGACGGATTAGGTAGGTTTATTGAGGAAATTGAAGTGAATTCGCGTATAAAAAGGAATTTCCCCTAATTCTGTCGAATTTTAATGAACAAAGGCTCAGTAGAGTCAGAGTCCAGGGGGGCGAAAACTTGAATCCGAAATTCAATCATCATAAATTCGTGGTTAGAAAACAAATCCTTTCTTTAGTAGGCGCTAAAATTGACATTTTCGACATGAATGAAAAGGCAATACTGTTCTCCAAGATGAAAGCCTTCAAGTTGAAGGAAGATATCCGAATATACGGAGATGATACAATGCAAGATTGTTTGATCAGCATTCAAGCTCGAAGTGTCATTGATTTCTCCGCAATCTTCGATGTAGTGGATGTTGAGACCGGCAGCAAGATAGGTTCTCTTCGACGCAAAGGGATGAAGTCGATCCTCAAGGATGAATGGGCGATTCTGAACACAAGTGAGTCGGAGATTGGATTGATTAAGGAAGATAACGTGATGCTTGCTCTTCTGCGAAGGTTTCTGACGAATTTGATTCCTCAGCATTACAATGTTGAGATGAATGGAACCAAAGTCGCCGAGTACAAGCAGAATTTCAACCCGTTCGTCCAAAAACTAACGCTCGACTTCTCCGCTGATCACAACGACAAACTTGATCGTCGCTTGGGCCTCGCTGCTGCGGTGCTATTGATCGCCGTCGAGGGCAAACAGGGATAATGATCTCAACGGATTTATAATTTATAATTGCTCGCAAAACTACAAAGAGACCTGACATCAGGTCTCTTTGTAGTTTTGTGAAATTATTAAATATAATCGTAAAATCAATGAAATCTCCGCAAATGAAATGTGTCACCCGATGACGGTAAGTTCTTTCGGGAACGATGTCAACACCTCGACGCCGTTGTCCGTGACGAGTACATCATCCTCGATGCGAACGCCGCCGACTCCTGGTACATAGATGCCTGGCTCGATCGTGAAGACCATGCCGCTGCGCAGCAACTCTTGGTTAAGGCCATGCACGGATGGATATTCGTGCACATCCATGCCAAGGCCATGCCCAAGCCGGTGCATGAAATATGTTCCGTAGCCTGCGTCGGTGATATGCTTACGCGCCGCGTTGTCCAGGCTGGCCAACGTAGCGCCGGCGCGAGTCGCTTCAATAGCCAGCAGGTTCGCCTGGAGCACCGTCTGATAGATTATTGCCTGCTCTTCCGAAATATCGCCTACCGCGAACGTTCGAGTAATATCAGATGCATATCCGTCTGCATAGACACCGAGGTCGAACAAGAGCAGCTCGCCTTCGCGGACGGCACGTGAGCCCGGAACACCATGCGGCAGCGCAGATTTCTCGCCCGCCAGCACCATCGTCGAGAAGGAAGGTCCGCTCGCGCCGAGCTTCTTCATCTGGTACTCCAGCTCCGCTACAAGCTCAATCTCTGTAACGCCAGGTTTCACTTGTGTAATGCCGGCGCGCAGCACATCCTCGATGATTCGCACCGCATGCTTCATGCGTATCACCTCGTCCGGAGTTTTGATGACGCGCATCTCGCGCAGCGGCTCGTCGATATCTGCATAGACGGCTGCACCGACCGCTTGGCTAATGGCCTCGAACCGACTAACCGTCATATAGTCCTTCTCCAGTCCAAGCTTCCGGACGCCTGCTGGCATAAGCTTGTTCAGAACTTCGTATGGGTTATCGGTGTCCGTATGGGTATGGATTTCTTTCACGGAAGATGCAGCTTGTGCCGCTTCAAGGTCCAAAGCCGGTACGATTAGCAGCGGTTCAGCTCCGCGCGGAATCAGCAGACCGAGAAAACGCTCATGCGGGTCGCTCGCAAACCCGGTCAAATAATACACATGCTTCGGCATCGTAATCAGCACAGCATCGATCTCCTGCCGATCCATATAGGCAACTAGCTGTTCAATTCGCGTATTCATTAAAACAATCAACCTTCCTTTCGAGGTGGCTTCCATAATGGTATTGCGGGTCAATTTTACATAATGGACCCATTATAATGTCAATAAGTGTGGGTGACAAGTGGAAAGGAGGGGGATATTATTACTATGGACAATAAAACAGCAACAGCCTAGGACATTATTATCTCATCCGAGGCTGCTGTTTCATTTTTATTTCAAGGCAGAGGATTCAAGGAAGATAGCAAGAAGTAATGTACAATGAAGTCGCAATGAAAGGAAACAAAGTGAGGATTATAGCTGCCACCGAAAGGGATATTGATTATCTAAAAAGCAGGGACCACCATCTCATGGAGAAATTAATAGCACCTAAAATCAGAGATAGAGAAATTTTCTTATTCCAAGATGAAAGTGAAGGAATCATCGGTTGGATGCGTTATAGCTATTTTTGGGATAACACCCCTTTTATGAATATGATCTGGAT
>NZ_JBFTQB010000665.1:0-4685 GCF_056398785.1 Paenibacillus sp. 01T422
GTCATCAGCTTGGCACAGTCTGTTTATGATCACGCGATAGAAGGAACTCAAGCTGGAGAGTACAAAACAGGTTCCAAAGCGGCGCTATTATCCGCCAGCGAGGCTGCGGCAGCCATTCATTCGGATTCTGAGGCTACGCAGCAGCAGCTGGATGAAGCGGCCATTGCGTTAAACCAAGCGTTACAAGCTTTTAGCGGGAAAATCATTACGGATTATGCGCCAGGAGATATTAATGGAGATAACGCCGTTGATATCGGAGATTTGGGCAAAGCAGCCGTGCATTACGGGAAGACTTCAGACAGCAGTGACTGGAATGAGGCGAAAAGCGCGGACTTCAATGGTGACGGCAAGATTAGTATTTTGGATATCGTAGGTATCGCTAAATTGATCCTGCGGTAATGAACAATTTATTGGGCATTGCCTTCAACTTGGGCAGCGGGAAGTTTATCTAAAGAAATGGTAAAAAGGGCTGAGGATGTATCCTCGGCCCTTTTTTTGTTTGTGCAGTTTACTCTTTAACCATGCGATTAGTTAAGCTGCCTAATTTCTCGATAGAAATCGTTACGACGTCGCCATCTTTTAAATATACGCGTTTATCGACTGGATCGCCTAGCACAACACCTTCTGGCGTTCCTGTCAGAATGATATCCCCCGGGTATAGGGTCATATGCTGAGAAATATAGCTGACAACCTCGTCGCAGTGGAAAATCATATCGGCTGTATTGGAGTTTTGACGCACCTTGCCGTTGACCGTGGTGCTGATCTTCAAGTCATTCGGATTGCCGACTTCGTCTGCAGTGACCAGATAAGGGCCAAGCGGGCTGAAATCGTCGCACGATTTACCCAGCAGCCATTGCGCAGTACGCATTTGCAGATCGCGTGCAGAGAGGTCATTGACACAACAGTATCCGTAGACGTGATCCAGCGCTTGTTCTTTGGAGATATATTTGGCTTGCTTGCCAATCACGATGACGAGCTCTGCCTCATAATCGACTTCCTTAGTGACACGAGGGAGGGCGATATCATGTCCATGTCCAGTCAGCGTATTATTGAATTTGTTAAAAAGAATCGGGTACTGCGGGATTGCGGCATTCGTTTCTTCAGCATGTTTACGGTAGTTAAGTCCGACACATATAATTTTCCCGGGTTCTGTGACGCAAGGGCCGTAGTTCAATGTTTGTTCATTAAGTATCAGCGTTTGGCGATCACTGCTTTCAAGAGCAAGGTGGACGAGTTGGTGCAGCGCTTCGGTAGCAGCAGCTCCGCCTTGGATAGCTTCGGTCACCGTAGTTGGAACGGCGAATGCCGGTGATAGCTGCTGAACAGCTTGAGCGACATCGAGGACACCGGAATCAGTTTGAATACCTAGTTGGAAAGCATTGTTCTGGCTAAATGTAAGCAATTTCATGTGAAAACCTCCTGAATAATTAAATATGAAGAATTTATAAGGAACAGGCTAAGCATTTTTACCAAAAGTTACTCCACCGTCAATGTATAATGGCGAGCCCATCATGAACTTGGAATCATCAGAAGCAAGGAACAAGGCGGCTAAAGCTACATCTTCCGGACGTCCCATCTCGTTGCTCAGCTGTCTGGATTTCAGAGAGGCGATAGCAACTTCAGGATCGTCATAAGAGGTGTGAATGTAATTTTCAACGAAAGGAGTCATGATTGTTCCTGGCAGCAAGGCGTTCACCCGAATACCGTAGGAGGCATAGTCCACCTGCATGGATTTGGTCAATGCAAGGACAGCGCCTTTCGTTGCAGCATAAGAGGCACGACGAGCCAGTCCGATTTCGGCAATGCAGGATGACATATTAATAATTGAGCCCGATTTGCGTTCCATCATATAGGGAAGGACATGCTTCGAAGGGAGGAAGACGCCCTTCACATTAATGCTCATGATGCGGTCCCACGCTTCAGGTTCCAGCTCATGAAGTGCGCCGACACCACTAATGCCTGCGTTGTTGAAAAGCACGTCAATCCGGCCGTAAGCCTGAATGATTTGTTCAACCATCGCCTTGACGGAGTCAGAGTGCGTAACGTCTGCTTGAATGAAGCGGGCTGCCCCACCAGCCTGGATAATTTCATTCACTGTCTCGATCCCTTTGGCTTCGTCGAGATCATTGACGATGACCTGGGCGCCTTCCTGCCCGAATAAGAGAGCCGTACTTTTGCCAATACCTGAAGCTGCGCCTGTGATAAGAATGACTTTGTTGTGCAACCGCATGTTCAATTCCCCTTTGCTAGTCGGATAGTTGATGAGCAAGCTTACAAACTTCTTCTATACAGATCTGCTTCTTTTGCTGCCACTCCGGCAACATCATAGAGCAGCTGACAGCGGCGATGACTTTCCCATGGGAATTGCGTATTGGAGCTGAGGCGCAGTTAAATCCAATCACGGCTTCCTCCAAATCGAGCGCGAAGCCTTGTGTGCGGATTTGTTCTAAGTCTTTTTGTAGGGCTTTCATGGAGACAATAGAATGCACTGTTAGCTGTGAAAAAGGTTCCTGATCTGCGCGGTAGAGTCGATCAAGTTCCTCAACGCTAAGATCAGCCAGCATGACCTTACCGAGTGCAGTGGCATGTGCAGGCAGGCGCATGCCGGGTCCAGAGGCGAGCCGAACCGGCGTAAGCGCTTCCTCTTTGGCGAGATAAAGGACTTCATTGCCATCGAGTCTAGCTAATTGCAGCGATTCACCCAACTTCAGCTTGGATTGAGAGGCTTCCTTGTGGAAGGACTCGTTCAAGTCGCGATGCTGGACAGCCGCATGGCCCAAGCGTGAGAGCTCGCGTCCGAGGCGGTATGTTTCGCCGGTATCTTTCTCGATCCAGCCCAAGTTCTCCAGTGTTAAAAGCAGCGAATACATCGAGCTTTTGTTGATGCTGAGCGAACGCGATAAATCGATGAGCTTCAGTTGACTGGGGTGTAGCGAGATTTCTTTGAGAATAAGGTGAGCACGTTCAATGGCTGGAACGCGGTATTTATCGTCCAATCGTGGGCCTCCCAGCTCATTTGGTTTAATATACAAAACTAGGTTTATCAGTTAAAACCATCATATCATAGGCTTGTGGAAAAAACGAGTGGGAAAAGGCAAGAAAAAGCAAGAAAAAGAGACTACTCCAAGTCGTAACAATGACGGAGGGATAGTCTCTTGTGGGAGGGTTACACGCTAACGGACACCAAAGCCGCGATTCATCTTATTCGAGTGGAATTAGTTAGTCTACAGATCTATTAACGACACTGGAGTCCGTTAATTTAGAAATAAAGCTCAAATATCGCATATAACGGTAATGATGTCCGTTAATCTGCGTTGTTCTCGCGGGGAACGGTCCATAAGCTGCTCCCGCTCTGAAATAAACAGGAAAATCTACCGTTAATCTGTGCCGCTCAGTGGCGGAGAGCGGATTAGCGGTAGAAATGCAGCTAAAATTGCTGGTTGCCGGACGAAATCGCCTCGATTGGCATTTTTAAAGGTAGAAAMTCCACTAGCGTTGCATTAAAGCTACCACGAAAATTTAATTTAAATTATTTACTATTTATGTATTTTTTTTATTTAATTTTCATGGACAATTCATAAAAAAATCTCCAGTGTAGAGATGTAGGGACCTAATCCATACATCTCATACAAAGGAGAACTCGGACTTTGAGTGTATCGGATAAACAGGTGGTTCGTCAATGCCTTTCTTTGTTACCATTGTGGACTCTACTAGTCTGAGGATGCCCCCCATTCTTGGAGATTGGGCTTACGTTACGGAAAAGCAAAATAGCGTAAAGGTCCATACGCGACTCATGGTTATTGACGAGTATACGGCTTATCCCGATCAGATTGTTCCTTCTACAGGCAATGTCAGCGACTACATCGGTTCGGACAGTTTGGTAGTAGATCCGGGTGTGCTCTATGTCATGGACCGCGGCTATGTTTGCTACAAAAGAATGCAAAATTGGGTCACTAATCAGATAGAGTTTGTCGTTCGCTTAGCCAATCATCATTATGCCGAAATCCTTGAGGAGCTTCCATTGCCAGAAGGGAATCATTCAATCGTTCGAGATGCAACCGTCTTGCTAGGGAATCAGCCTAAGACAAAAATGAGAGATCCTTTGCGTCTCATTGAGTTCTACGACGACCAGAATCGATTCTACCGCTTGGTAACAACGAAGTGGGAATTGTCTGTCCAAGAAATCATGGACATTTACCGTAATCGCTGGCTAAWCGAACTGTTCTTCAAATGGTTAAAACAGCATTTGAAGTTTGCAAAACTCTACAGTCATCAACCAGACGCCGTGTGGAATCATATCTACCTAGCACTTATTGCTTACGGGTTATCTTACCTCGTCAAACAGGAACTTGCGACAAAACATTCCGTATGGAATGTGCTTGAACTGATACGTTTGTATGCAACAAAGCCTTGGTCAAGTCTCATAACGGAGCTGCACAGGGGACCCAGTAAATTTAGCCTAGGCAGGCGAAAGAAAGGTCCACCAGAACCGCGACAAGTTAACGAAACGCCAGGCGTGCAAATTCACCAACCGAAGAAGAGAAAAAGATAAATGGATTTTTTTGGAAAATRGTGCCTACGCTTAGGTGGAGCTACTTTTAATTTATGTCAGTTTGAAACTTTGTGAATTTTTGCACGAACATCTGCTAAGTTGATAATGTGTAAGGTTTGATGCAACGCTAGTG
>NZ_JBFTQB010000666.1:0-3696 GCF_056398785.1 Paenibacillus sp. 01T422
GGTGTGGGTTACATTCTCCGACATATCTCATCCTCCGTATAATGGTTTATTTCCCCTTGTTAGGGTCTGCCTGATACTCTTTGTTTAACTCTTCCAGCACTTTATCGCCGCCGGATTTACGCCAATTGTCGAGCGCAGCCTTCCATCCAGTCATGTCGATCTCACCCATAATGTACTTAACACGGGCATCATTGATAATTTTATCGAGCTGCGTGCGCTTTGAATCTAACGTCGGTGAGTTGTATGCTGCTGCTGGGTTTGTTACAAATATATTTGGTATGGCACTTGCCTCTTTTTTGGCTGTTTTAAATTTGCCCGTATATTTATCATACGTTCCTTCCATAGCGAGCGACCCGTCGGAAACCTGCATAGCCTGCTGTAACTGAATGACCTCCGACGCATACTTGGCGGATTGCTCCGGCGTTCGGTCAGCTTTGCCGTCTTTCACGGTATAATGAATGCCTTCTCCGCCCCATTCGAAAATGTTTTGTCCCTCTGGCGTAGACAGCTTATCAAAATATTGCAGAATGCGCTTTAAATCGGCTTCGCTTTTCACCGTCTGCTTCGGAATAACGAAGCTGCCCGAAAGGCCGCTATCCATCAACAGCTTGGTGCCGTTCACTCCCTTAAGAATACTGGAGGTATCGAGCTCGGCTTTCGGATTTAGCTTGAAAAGTTCCGAGTGTCGGGAAATAAAGTCATTGTCACCAAGGCGAAAGCCGAACAGCCCTTTGTTACCGTTATCAATGTTCTGAACCCGCTCCGCAATGGCGAAATCCTGATTAATCAGCTTCTCCTGGTACAGACGCTTATACCAATTCATTGCATCCACAAAAGCTTGGCTTTCATGTGAGGGTACGACTTGATTATCTTTAATATCCCACACGTTTCCTCCGCCGGTCGCAGCTAATATGAGCTTGAAACCGCGAATGCTCTTCTCTTCAGCAAGACCAATCGTATCGTTCTTCCCGTTGCCGTCCGGATCTTTCGTGGCGAATGCTTTGATAACCTCATACATCTCATCAAGGTTTGTTGGAGGCTTCATACCAAGCTTATCCAGCCAATCCGTGCGGTAGATCATGCCATCCCCGACCAGAGAGCGAGCCCGGTTAATCTGATAATATTTGCCACCAACCGCGGTGCTCTTGAGCACTTCCGGATTCAACGCCTTTTGCAAGTTAGGATAGTCTTTGAGGTAAGGTCCAATTTCCCAAAACTGGCCGGCTCTCATCGCATTTTTGATATTGGATTGTACAGGGGTTCCGATTAACAGAACCATCGGCAGCTGTCCTGAAGCGATTGTGGCGTTTACCTTCTCTTCGTACGTCCCGTTCGGCACCCATTGAATTTGCAAATCTGTGTTCGTCAGCTTCTCAACCGCTGTAATAATCGGGTCACTCTCCTTCGGCGGCTCAGACAGGACGGACAGATTCATCATCGTAATGACAAAGGGCTTATCGTCTTTCACCTGTGTTGTACTCTCTGCTGTGCCCTGCTGGTTCGTTTTGGACGCCTCTGGAGGAGTATTGCTACAGCCGGCAAGAGCGGCGGTGACGAACAAACTCCCTACAATCCCCATCATGCTCGAATTCCTCAAAAGATTAGCCATGAAAGATCCCCCTTAGCCTATTGTGGTTTCATTTTATACCGCAAAGAATTCGTCGAACGAGCTTACATCGTTGGAATTTGCAAAAAATTGGCTTGCTCTGCGCAAGCTGTGAACCGCCTGATTCAAGGCCCGTGCATACTTGCTCCGCGGATCGGCGGATAATGCCGCATCAATATCGTCCTGTGAGGGCTCACTTCCGCTGCGGATAGATTCGGCCAACCGGATCAAAGCATCATCTTCGTCATAGAAATTCGATTGCTCAACATTCTGCCGTGACTTTTCTGGATCGGGATCGACCACTGCGCTAGCCAACTGCTCCATATGCTGCTCCCATTCCCGCATCATCTCGTCCAGCCGATCAAACCAACCCTCGATGTCATCGACATCCGGGACGAATGTGTGCATCTCAATAAAAAAGCGCTGCTGCATCACACTGAACAGCTCAGTGAGTTCCTCTCGGCTGATGCCTGAGCCACCTACATACCGCTTGCGGAACATCTCAGCATCCTGGTAAAGCTCTGCCTCTGCTGATTCCGGTGTCAAATGCGCCCTCGCTGCGCGATGAGCGACCCATCCAAGCGCTAAAGCAAGCGAAGATTCTGCTTGCATCTTGGGGACAAGCGGTGCCGAGCGGAAGCCGACTTCCTCCAACACCGTGCGCTGGGACTTCCAATCGTTTCTATAGCGTGTCAGCAGTTCCAGCGCAATCTGATCATCCGAGCGAGTTAGGCTGCCGAATTGGGCAAACGTTCGGTGTGCGGTGCTTACTTCTTTGAAGGCTTCGCAAATATCATCCGAAGCGTTCATCATATTCAGGCAATCATCCACAAATGCGGTACGGGTTAGGCTCTCTAACATGGTTCATCCTCCATTAACTCATATTGGTGTTATAGACTATGGCAACAAATTCCGTACAGGGGGAGAGCGTTCCGGTACTCGATTATTTTGCATAGGCCCCTCCTTGAATTAGCCTTTGACCGATCCGATTAACGCCCCTTTAGCAAAATGCTTCTGTAAAAATGGGTACACACAAAGTATGGGAACGGTAGAGATAACAATAACAGCCATCTTGATAATTTGTCCCGGGGGCACAATGTAATTGGAGTCAAATGTTGCAGAATCACCGAGCCCGCCCGAGGAGAGTATGACGATCTGCCGCAGCCATACCTGAATCGGCCATTTGTAGTTATCATTAATGTATAGAATGGCTGAGAAAAACGAATTCCAATGGTTAACCGCATAGAACAGCGAAAACGTCGCGATAGCGGGCAATGACAATGGCAGCACGATTTGCCATAGAATGCGCAAGTCGTTGCATCCGTCTATTTTAGCTGCTTCCTCAAGCCCGTCCGGCATCTGCTGAAAGAAATTTTTGAGCACAATCAGGTTGAACGCACTTATTGCCCCAGGCAGCAGCAACGACCAATAGGAATCGATTAATCCGAGCGATTTGACGACAAGAAAGAGCGGAATCATCCCTCCACTGAACAGCATCGAGAACACGACGCCGAGCAGAATGAATTTGCGTCCGTCCAAATCTTTGCGTGACAGCGGATATGCCATCAAACAGGTGAATATCAAGTTGATCAGCGTTCCAGCTACCGTAATGAAGATAGTTACACTCAAGCTGGTCAACAGCACCGGGGTTGAGAAGATATACTTAAACCCCTCAAGCGATAGTGTATGAGGAAATAAGACAATCCTTCGGCTGATATATTCCTGTGGCGAGGTAAACGCACCGCCGACCACATAAATGAATGGCAGTATGGTCACTAAGCCGAACAATCCCAGAAAGATGTAATTGAAAAGGTCAAACAGTCTTCCGCCAAGTGATTCCTTCATTTGGATTCCTCCTTCTTCTTATTAATAAATGCCTTCCTCACCTGCTTTTTTGGCCAATTGATTAGCGCCAACTACCAGCACAATCCCGATGACCGATTTGAACAAGTTCACTGCCGTTGAATAACTGAAATCCCCTTGCTGTATACCGCGTTCATACACATATGTCTCGAATACTTCGCCAACCTCGCGGTTCATCGGGTTTAACATGAGGAATATTTGCTCGAAGCCAACATCCAGAAATGAAC
>NZ_JBFTQB010000667.1:0-3695 GCF_056398785.1 Paenibacillus sp. 01T422
CTAAAATAGTATGCAGCATAATGCAAGTATAATTCATTCTTTCAAAACTTCAATCATTATTTAACCGCTGTTTAATTAAAATAAGCAGAAATAAAAAAAGCTGTGTCCAATTCGTGGACAACAGCTTTTCTAATGTGACTAGCGCCTTTTGAAGGAACCGGTCTTTTTCGTTGTGCTTGGCTTGCTGGTCGAAGGTTTCGTCACCTTATTAGCTGTGGAACCATCATTTTTGCGTGTCGTTGAGGAGCTGCCAGAGCTCGGATTTGCCGTGCCGCTCTTGAAAGTTCCCGTCCGATCTGACGTAGTCGGCTTTTTGTCCTTAGAGGTATCGGTTGTTGGTGTTGTAGCTTTACCTGAGCCTGCATTATACGTCGGTGTTTTCGTATAGCCTCGATAATCGTAGGACCCTCTATTATTGAACCAGCTTCCTCCGAAGAGGTTCTGCAATAAGGCCGCTGTTAAATATCCTTGTAAGAAGGAAGAATCATAATGGGTTTTGGCATATTCAATACTGTCTACCTGAACCAGACTGTTCTTGCTCTCGCTAGGATCTTTCTGGATGTTAATAACTTTATCGCTATAAACAAGGAACATTTGATCTTCGGATTCCTTGCTCTTTTCTTTCGGTGACTCTTTCGCGGCTAGTTCAGACGCTACTGCAGGGACATTTTTACCTTCAACTAAATATACTTTAGAAAGGTTAGTGCCTTTGCCTTCTGCACTGACAAGCGGGTACTCATCTTTGATATAACGTACGGCATCAGCGCCACACCCGGTTAGAAGGGCGATGATCAATAAGAAGGAAAGCCATGAGGTCCATCTTTTCACTTTTCAGTAAACCCTCCTTTTGGGGTATGACTAAATGATATCACAGGTGGATTAATGCGTCGATTTCAAAAATTTAATCTGATTCCCCGGCGTGCGCTCCCCTTCGAGGGCGATAAACTTGCCATCTTGCCATTGAAGGAAGAAAAATCTGCGATCAGGTCCAAAGTAGCGCCAAAAGATAACATCATCACCACTACGGAAATCGGTATTTCCTTCAGTCCGCGTGACGTCATTACGATGAAACTCTAAATCGAATGTCAAATCGTCATCTAATTCAAGACGGGTTGGGACATCGTTGGGGTCATCGAGTGCGCCTTCAACGAAGCTGCAAAGGAAACAATCATAGGTTCGTCCTTTTTCCACAATCAGACACTGAATATTTTTGCCGCTTTGCAAATAATAGGCGTAGCGATGCGGAGCGAAACCGCGGTCGAAATAAATGACTTTACCGGATACGACGTATTCCTCTAAGTCTACATTTACAATATCCCCAACTCTGGCGTCTTCAAGCGGGTTGCCAGCGGGGGTTGTTTCCGGTACTTGTTTCTGACTTCGCAGTATGCTGCTTACACGTTTAAATATGGACATTGAAAAACGCTCCTCTGTTCCGAATGTTGTTCTAAAATGTAATACGTTTAGCTTATGCTTAAGGTTTCGTTCTCATCATTCGTTGTGTTCATGAAAGCAGCCTCTGGCATTGTGCATATAACTTGTGCTATAATATTTTAGATGTTCTTAAGGGCGGCCCATTGGATCATGGAAGATGATGAATCGAAATGTTATCCACCAAGAAACTATAGACACGGATAGGAAGTCGTACTTAAGGGTAAAAAAGATACAAGGCATTAGCCTGCCCTGTACAAAAGGAGATTGAATTTATTTGAAAACATTTCAGGAGTTTGGTTTAGAAGCTGCGATTCTACGTGCGGTTACGGAGATGGGCTTTGAAGAATCCACACCGATTCAAGAAAAAACGATTCCGTTAGCCATGGAAGGCCGGGATTTGATTGGTCAAGCACAAACTGGTACTGGTAAAACAGCAGCTTTCGGTATCCCGCTAATCCACAAAATTAATATGAAAGAAGAGCGTATTTCCGCTCTTATTATGTGTCCAACACGGGAACTTGCCATCCAGGTTGCGGAAGAGATTGAGAAGCTCGGCCGTTTCAAAGGCATTCGTTCCTTACCCATTTATGGTGGACAGGATATTGTAAAACAAATTCGTGCACTTAAAAAGAAACCGCAAATCATTATCGGTACGCCTGGTCGTTTACTTGACCACATTAATCGCAAAACGATTAAGCTTGATGATGTTCAAACGGTTATCTTGGATGAAGCGGATGAAATGCTTGACATGGGCTTCATGGATGATATCCAATCCATTTTGAAACTCGTTCCGGAAGAGCGCCACACCATGTTGTTCTCAGCAACGATGCCTGCGAACATTCAAAGATTGGCACAGCAATTCCTGCGTAACCCTGAGCATGTATCGGTTATCCCGAAACAAGTCAGCGCACCGCTTATCGATCAAGCTTATATCGAATTGCACGAAAAGCAAAAATTCGAAGCTTTAAGCCGCTTGCTTGATATGGAAGCTCCGGATCTGGCCATCATCTTCGGACGTACGAAACGCCGCGTTGATGAATTAGCGGAAGCTCTACAAAAAAGAGGTTATGCTGCAGAAGGTTTGCACGGCGATTTGTCCCAAAATCAACGTGATAACGTAATGAGAAAATTCCGTGACGGAAGCATCGATGTACTCGTTGCTACGGATGTCGCGGCTCGTGGACTTGACGTATCCGGCGTAACGCATGTTATCAACTTTGACCTTCCACAAGATCCAGAGAGCTACGTTCACCGTATCGGTCGTACGGGACGTGCTGGTAAAGAAGGTACAGCTTGGACGTTCGTAACACCAAGAGAAATCGATCACTTGCACTTCATCGAGAAAGTTACGCGTCATAAAATTAGCAAAAAACCGCTGCCTAGCTTAGCAGAAGCGATCGAAGGCAAGCAAAAAATGACAGCTGAACGTATTCTTGATGTGCTTCAAAATGATGCACAATTCGAATTCAAAGGTTTAGCTATCCAAATGCTTGAACAATATGATTCAGTAAACTTGCTTGCAGCTGCTATGAAGCTTCTGACAGGCGACAAAAAAGAATTAAATATCGAATTGACTCCGGAAGATCCAATCCGTGCTAGAAAGAAAAAATTCGACGTGCGCAGCTCAGGCCGACGCGTTGGTGGCGGATATGGTTCAGGATCAGGAGATCGTCGTCAAGGCGGCGGTGGTTACAGTTCCGGTTCCGGTGGTTCTGGCAGCTCCAACTCTCGTTACCCGCGTAAAGATGGCGGTAGAGACTATGGTTCAAACAGAGAAGGTGGAGAAGGACGCAGCTCCTCTTCCAGAAGCCGCGAATACGGAAGCAACAATCCGGGTAACCGCGATCGTTCCAGAGCTCCTCGTAAAAGCGAAGACACTTTGGTGAACAAATAAGGGGTTACACCCACACAAATAAAGGCGGAGATCCTTGGGGGATCTTCGCCTTTTTTGACACAATACTATACTATGTAAAAGTACCTAGAACGACTAGACGTCTACCTATATGTTCAAAAATAGGCTATAATTAAACTATGGTTGGCGAGACAAGCTATATGATTATTTATGGACTATCAACGTAGAAAGTTTCCTGAAGGAAACGCTAAGGAGGAAGCGGTTTTGGAGTTTAGAGGGGTTATGGGAGGACTTTACAAAATATCAGAATGGATCATGCGTTTATCGGTGATTAATCTATTGTGGATGTTGTGTTCAATTCCGGTATTCTTTTTTGGTTTTATGGGTTTGGTTAGTCCATCTCCTGATG
>NZ_JBFTQB010000668.1:0-3691 GCF_056398785.1 Paenibacillus sp. 01T422
CAGTTAATCCATTAGGAAGAAAAGAAATTAAGCAAATTAAAAAAGCAATTACTCATACCAGACCAATGAAATTTGAATTAACAATGATAAGTGACCACGATGAGTCAATTTGGGATAAATGGAAGAGTTGGAAGTTCGAAAAACAACTAAGAATTCATGCAGATAGTCATTTGGCCATTTTAAATGCATCTACACTCGGGCTTGAATTGCTTATGCATCAGTGTGCTTATTTGGCTGTATCTCATATCGGCCACTCTCATTTTAACTGGAATTCAACTACTGACTCGATTGAACTAATTATTCGTAATTTAGCTCGCAATGATTAAACTAACGGGAGAAGAGTTGAATCGCAAATAACTTGAATATGTTGAGGTCTGATAAACAGATAGTCCATTTTCTGAAAATGTTAAAGCATAAGACATTAATAGCAAGGGTTCTTTTTCACTATGGAGTTGTTGAAGTGAAGAAATATGTACGATCTCATCCTTGGATGTTCGATGAGATTTCACTTCTATTACAGCTTTATCCATTAAAAAGTCTTGCTTATCAAATTCAGGACCAACCCAGGAAACTACCGCTTGTTTAATACCCACTTTAGCTGCAACAATTTCCTTTAAACATAACAACTCCGAAAATAAACCCATCTGTTTCTCAATTGTAAACGTTTGATTGGCATCCTGCTTTAACAATTGTTGCCATCGTCTCAACCGAATTTCTACGGCACTAATCATTTTGTCACTTGTATCGCAGTTCCTGAATGGCGGTAGGTGCAGAACAATTTTTCCATACATTCTACTCCGTGAAGAAACATACATTCTACTCCGTGTAAATGAGATATTGATTCGATTTCTTTTTCTCACTTACTTTTCCAGCTCTATACACTTCCCCATCTTCTGGCTTCCTCAACCTTTTGGACTCTTTCATTACGCCGATTTACTCTATCGTGATATGCTTTTTGCTCCGCGGGACTCATAGTCTTTAGCTTTTGAATTACCTCACTGATATCTTTATCGTACCCACCATTAAGCTCCTTCTGCTTGAGATTGGATCCCCATTCCACGCCTTGACAGCCGATTTTGCTTCCGTGGAACAATGATAAAAAAACGGCTCTGTTCGCATCAAAAGCGAAAGAGCCGTTCTTCGTTTTTCTCCGGATTTCTCGAAATAGATAGGCAAGCCACTAAAAAAGAGGGCTAGACATGTTCATAAAATAGAGATTTTTATACATATGTCATCAATACTTAGTGATCGAATCTATCAACCAATGATGCAGGATCATGGGGTAATCCCAGCGTAGCTGACACCACCCGCAAACGCATGGATTAAATTGGGAATTTATTAATAACCTCGTTATACTCATTTTGAGCATCCCCATTGGTTGCGGGGGCAGGATTTGATCCTGCGGCCTTCGGGTTATGAGCCCGACGAGCTACCGGGCTGCTCCACCCCGCGGGAATATAAAAATAGTGAACGCTGACGGGATCGAACCGCCGACCCTTACCCTGTTAAGGCAATGCTCTCCCAGCCGTTAAGAGGAATACAGCATTTACTACTGTTCTAGCTTCTCCAACCTCAATACAAAGGTCGTTACCATTTTGTTCAGACAGGTAACCACCTTTTTGTTTTGCTCCATATTCATGTTGCTCAACTAACGATTCCCAGGGTCGTGTGGAGCCAGTCGAAGATGGTCTGATGAAGCAGACGCATTGCTCCCATATGGCAGTGCTCCCCTGCACCATCAGCGTGCCGCATCACGACATGCTTGTGCGGAGCTTTTAGCTCGGACGCAAGCTTGCTTGCCTGGCCCTTGAACACAAGGTCGTTCTCTCCCTCAAGAATTAGGGCGGGGGACTTGATCTTGTGCATGTCTTCGGTGGTGAGGGCAAACTGCCCGCTCTTACGGATGTATTCCGGTTCGTTCGAAGTGCCAAACACCCACACACCATTTTGCAGCGCCCAGCGGGCGTAGGTGTCGTGTTTCTTGATCCATTCGAGTACGGGTATCGCCTGCTCATCGCGTCCGGCTTTGATCCACTCAACGAGGAATTCCGGAAGCGGAGGATACGTCGCGAAAAAGCTCGTCATACCATCATCGAGCACGATGGCTGCCGGACGATGATCAAAGGCCGCTGTCCGAGCACACAGATATCCGCCCATGCTATACCCAAATAGTACCATTTTGGACTTGTCGACCTCAGGACGTGTCTCAGCGTAATCCATGACAGGACCGAGCACTGCTTCCCAGTCCGGACGGAAGGGAACTCTCTTCTCGCGGATCATGCGTCCCGTACCGGGACCGTCATATAGGATCACGTTGAAACCGCGCCGCAATGCGGCTGCGCCAATGACGAAGTAGCCTTCCTCTGTCGTCGAGTCAAATCCATTCGTATAAATGAGAGTCGGCCGGGGTTTACCGCTGTCGTCCACGAGGAGCAGGTATCCGGGGAGCTTATCTTTGCCGTAAGGGATGGAGATCTCCTTGAAGGGGCCATCCAACAGTTTGCCCGCCTTCACAAACGCCTCGCGAGAAAGACCGAACAGCTCGGGAACGTGCGGATCGTTTAAGGGATCCTTGCGACGGTAAAATTCAGCGCTGCGATAGTAGGCCGAAGCGCGCAAGAACGCCTCCCGTGCGCTGATCTTGTCTCCATGATCGAAGGAATATTTGCCGCGTTCATAAATACGGTCTGCGGTAGCTTTCCACTCCCTCATCCATGCTTCTTCATCACCCTCCGGGATTGCAGCAGCGGTCAAGAGCACTTCGTTGAGATCGGCGCCATTGTCAACCGCGAATCCAACTGCACGCAGCGTTTCGAAATTAAATGATTTATCTTTGAAAAAGAAATCCGTGACAGAAACTCTTTTTTGACTTGTTGTTGAAGGAGGCAGTTGTGTATCAATTTCCTTTTTGGCGGATGGTGCATACGTCGGTCCACTATATGTGGTTGGGGCTTTATACGCTGGAGATACTGCAGATGGTGCATACATCGGAGCATTTACTGGGACTGTATACGCTGGAGTTACTGCGGATGGTGCATACATCGGAGCATTTACTGGGGCTGTATACGCTGGAGTTACTGCGGATGGTGCATACATCGGAGCATTTACTGAGGCTCTATATGCTGGAGATACTACGGATGGTGCATACATCGGGGCATTTACTGGGGCTGTATATGCTGGGGATACTGCGGATGGTGTATACATTTGAAATGTTGGTTCCATAAAAGTAACTGGGTATTCATAACACCAACAGTGCTTTAAATATTGTTCGTACATGTTCTCCTCCTACTTTCCAAATAATTTTCTCAGGTAACTCATTAAAGAATAGGTTAATATCATGCACAGTCTACAATATGGGAATTAGGATAGAAAGGTGTTAATTGCTTGAATCAGTGGGACAAGTTAACGGCCTTCTTGAAGGATGGGCGGCTAGAGATCGACAACAACCGTAGTGAGCGATCGATCCTGATCGAAACAGTGAAGGAGAACGGGCTACATCCGTTCCGGTACCTCATGTACCTGTTCGAGCAGTTGCCCCAACTTCCCGACCCGACCTCCAAGCACCGCAGCGCTGGAGCCATACATGCCGTGCTCTTCTTCCCTGCCTGATGCCTTTCGCACGTCTTAATCTTCATTTATCATACACAGGCTTCCATCTGACTACTAGGTGGGATCTATTTGACGTTCACTC
>NZ_JBFTQB010000669.1:0-3679 GCF_056398785.1 Paenibacillus sp. 01T422
GATTAGTGCCCTATGCGCTTATGCCTTAATGTGTGCAATTCCTTTAATTATGAATGTATGGGAGGATAGGAAGTGGAAGCTTTTGCAATCGAAAATTTAACATTTTCTTATCCGAATAGCGATAAATTGGCACTCGACAACATCTCTTTCACGATTGGGCAAGGTGAATTTATTACCTTATGTGGGAAGTCAGGTTGTGGTAAATCGACACTGCTGCGCCATTTTAAGACCGTTTTAACGCCTCATGGCAAAAGGAGCGGTACGGTCCGCTTTGAAGGTGTAGATCTTGGCACGGTCGATACCAGAACACAATCATCTCAGATCGGTTTCGTATTTCAGTCGCCAGACAATCAGATTGTTACCGATAAAGTTTGGCATGAGCTGGCCTTCGGACTAGAAAGCTTAGGATATAGTACGCCTGCTATCAGGCTGAAGGTTTCGGAGATCGCTAACTTTTTCGGGATGCAAACCTGGTTTCATAAGTCCGTCACAGAGCTTTCGGGTGGGCAAAAGCAGCTTTTAAACTTAGCCTCGGTGATGGTCATGCAGCCTTCGGTTTTAATTTTGGACGAACCCACGAGTCAACTTGACCCTATAGCTTCATCAGAATTTCTGAATACACTTGTGAAAGTGAATAGAGAGTTAGGGACAACGATCATTATATCCGAACATCGCTTGGAAGAACTTCTGCCTGTTTCTGATAAGGTAGCCATTTTGGACAATGGCAAAGTAGTTACTTTTGATACACCTAGGAATGTGGGCAAGCTGCTTAAAGAAACGAAGGATGCGATGTTCTTCGCGATGCCTGCGCCAATGAGAATTTATTCTCACATTCCTAATGATTTGGAGTGCCCAATTACGGTTCGGGAAGGCCGGAAATGGCTGGATGAGCTAGCTCAGACTACTCATATCTTTACACCTACGCCGGAAAAGACGGAAGCAAATCAAGCGGGGGAAATTGCAGTTGAGCTAAGGGAAACTTGGTTTAAGTATGAAAAAGCAGCCCCCGACATTGTGAAAGGTTTGTCCGTTTCTGTTCATTCAGGTGAAATATATGCCATTCTAGGAGGGAACGGTGCTGGCAAAACGACGGCATTATCTCTGATTGCAGGCTTAAAAAAGCCTTACAGGGGGGAAGTTAGACTAGGTGGCAGAAAGATTCAAGAGCTATCTGATAATGAGAAGTATGGTGGTTTGCTCGGGGTACTCCCGCAAAATCCGCAAACCCTTTTTGTAAGTAAAACCGTGGAAGCGGATCTTCGTGAAATGTTCGTAGGCAGAGATGTCGACAAAGAGGTTTTGCTGGATAAAATAGCGCAAGTGAGCGAACTATGTGAGCTTGGCGATCTTCTAAAAAGCCATCCCTATGACTTATCCGGAGGTGAACAGCAGAGAGCTGCGCTAGCGAAAATTTTGCTGCTAGAACCTGAAATTCTGTTGCTGGATGAGCCTACGAAAGGGCTGGACAACCATTTCAAGCTAAAGCTCGGGGAGATTCTTCAGAGCCTCAAGCTTGCAGGAACGGCCATCATCATGGTGAGCCACGATGTTGAGTTCTGCGCCTCTTTTGCGGATAAATGTGCGATGTTTTTTGACGGCAAGATCGTGTCAGAAGGAACACCTCGGGAATTTTTCACAGGCAACAGCTTCTACACAACGGCAGCGAGTCGAATGGCCAGGCATCTAATTCCCAGTGCGGTTACGACGGAGGATGTGATTCGGGCTCTTGGTGGAACTGTGCCAGAGATGCCTGCTAGTACCAGAAAGGCGCCGGAGTCACTGCTTAGTAGCAAGAAAGAAACAGCCCCCAAAAAAAGTATTGAAACGGATCAAATGCCAGTTGATAAAAGGAAGTTGTCCCAAAGAACGATCATCGCCTCTTTTATTATTTTGCTGATCATCCCGTTAACTATATGGTTTGGCATTTATTATTTAAATGACCGGAAGTACTATTTTATTAGTTTGCTGGTTATCCTTGAAACCATGCTGCCGTTCGTGATGTTATTTGAATCCAGAAAACCCCAAGCTAGAGAACTGATCGTTATAGCTGTCCTATGTGCCATAGGAGTCGCCGGAAGAGCCGCGTTTTTCATGGTTCCCCAGTTTAAACCGGTTGTTGCGATGGTGATTATTGCTGGCGTGTGCTTAGGCGCAGAAGCGGGTTTTCTTGTTGGTGTTGTTACTGGGTTTGTTTCCAACTTCTTCTTTGGACAGGGCCCATGGACGCCATGGCAAATGTTTGCTTTCGGCATCATCGGCTTTCTGGCGGGGCTGCTATTTAAGAAAGGTATTCTGAGGAGAAATAAGGCTGCCTTATGTATCTTTGGTGGGCTAACTACTTTTTTCATCTATGGAGGTCTTCTGAACCCAGCTTCAGTGCTTATGTCGCCTTTACAGCCAACCAAAGAGATGTTTTTGTTAGCCTATCTGCAAGGATTCCCCTTTGATCTCATACATGCCGTTTCTACGGTGATTTTCTTGTATTTTATTGCGAAACCTATGTTATCCAAGCTTGATCGAATAAAGTTGAAGTATGGCCTAATTGATTCCTAGGGGGATAGCGATGACAACTTTGCAACAATTAAAATATGTAATTGAAGTAGCGAACCGAAGATCCATTAATGAAGCTGCCAAAAGGTTGTTTATTACTCAGCCTAGCCTATCGAATGCGATCAAGGATCTTGAAGAAGAAATACAAATCTCCATATTTGAAAGATCCAATAAAGGGATAACGCTCTCCAAAGAAGGCGTTGAATTCTTAAGTTACGCGCGGCAGGTCGTTGAGCAGGCTGAATTATTGGAAAGTCGGTACCTGAATGCGAAGCCTTCACCACAGCACTTTTCAGTTTCCACGCAGCATTATGCTTTTGCTGTAAATGCCTTTGTCAGTTTAGTCCAAGAATTTGGATTAGACGAATATGAATTTGCGCTGCGTGAAACCAAAACGTATGAAATTATCGAGGATGTCAAAACGCTGCGAAGCGAAATCGGCATTTTATATTTGAATGAATTTAATGAAAAAGTGATAAATAAGATGCTTAAAGCCGCTAATTTGCAATTTAACAGCTTATTTAAAGCGAAACCTCATGTTTTTATTAGTATTAAAAACCCATTAGCGAATCAGTCGATTGTAACCATCGAGCAGCTCCAGGAATATCCTTACCTCTCTTTTGATCAAGGTGAGTATAATTCTTTTCATTTTTCAGAGGAAATTCTGAGTACGATCTCCCATCAGAAAAGCATCCGAGTGACGGATCGCGCTACGCTCTTCAATTTATTAATTGGTCTCAATGGTTATACGATTTCAACTGGCGTTTTGAATGCCGATTTGAATGGTAACGAGATCATTCCTGTCCCTTTGGATTGTGAGGAAACCATCCATGTAGGGTGGATTTCACATAAGAATGCGATGTTAACCAAGTTAGGTGCGGCTTATATTGAAGCCCTGGAACAGGCGATTTCCAAGTAAACGGCATACACATTCTAAGCGCTGTCCGAAAATGATCATTATAGCCCCAAACTATAGCTAGATATATGTTATTCGAATTACTTTATATCAGCCAATTTGTGATAATTTTTATATAACAAATTGAAGAGGGGTTTTTAATGATGGTAAAGAGCAGTGTACTAGGATACCCGCGTATTGGTGTAGATCGTGAATGGAAGAAAGCCTTGGAAG
>NZ_JBFTQB010000670.1:0-3674 GCF_056398785.1 Paenibacillus sp. 01T422
GTGGAGGGGTGTGGCTATGGACAACAGAATACTGCGAATTAGAGCCGAAGAAAGAAAATGTGGAGGGGTGTGGCTATGGACAACAGAATACTGCGAATTAGAGCCGAAGAAAGAAAATATCATGAAGCTTGCTATGACAACTATAAGTTGTTCGAAGCTGGAACCTGGCTGCATAAACCGGTAAAGTCGGTCATGGACACGCTAGATTTTTTTGATCATTATGAGAGTTTGCGGATATTGGATCTTGGCTGCGGGGTGGGCAGAAACRGTATTCCTATTGCAGAGAAACTACATGGACGAATTGGGAACGTTGTCTGTGTTGATCTGCTCCAATCAGCGCTAGATAAGCTTAGTTTATATAGTGAGCACCATGGTGTGGGTTCATATATAAGCCCACAATTGTCGGATATAGCTGACTATGAAATTCCAGGTGATCATTTTGACTACATAGTTGCAGTTTCTGTCGTCGAGCATGTTGAATCTGAAAGTAAAATTACTTCATTGCTTTCCAACATGGCGTTGGGTACGAAAACAGACGGCATTACCTGTATCATTATGAATTCCAACATAGAAGAAGTAGACGCTGAAACTGGTGAGCAATTAGAGGTTTTAATGGAGATTAATCTAACGACTGAACAAGCAAGTGACTACTTGAGAAAAGCGTTTGATGGATGGACGGTTCTCAAGTCAACCATAAAGCCATTAGTGTTCAATATTGAACGCGAAGAGAGGAACGTTTTGCTGAAAACGGACTGCATCACATGGATTGTTCGAAAATCATGAGACATAAGCCTTGACTCGTTAGATGCGTTGGTCATCTGAGTCAGAGGCTTTTTTTATCTGAAGATATGTCCAGATTTGGAGTCGATATCCAAGTTCTATAAGGAAGCAGTTCTAGCGCTGCTCTACCGTTTAGTTATTGGTGGGGATCGCCTACTGTCCAGTGACACGATTGCGGGAATGGCGATGGAGCAGCGAATTGAGAAGGCGAAGGTTATGCTGCTTCACTCGGATGCAACAGATTTTACGAACATTCGCCACTTCAGCCGCATATTCAAAACGCTTACGAATCGAACGCCCTCGGAATACCGGGAGGGCAAACAAACGAACTGACACGCGGCTGTTCGAGGTGCGAGGGAAATATTTTGCTGGGGCATACTAATGGAAAATGTCCAGCAGGAGGGWTTCGCGTGCACAGGAAACGCGTTGTTGCGATAGCTTTCATGTTGACACTTACTTCTGGCTGCTTCTATACGGCGAACCCACCTGCGCCGAAGGATGCAAGGCTGGAAACTAAACAAGATAAAGCAGATGTTAGAGGAGAGCAAATCGATGGTAGACGAGATCTAATGGATGCTGGGGAAGACCGAGTAGAGGTTAGACAAGACCAGGCAGATGCTGGGGAAGACCGAGTAGAGGTTAGACAAGCGCAGGAAAATGCTGGGCAAGACCAAGCGGACACTGGACAAGACCAGGCAGATGCTGGACAAGACCAAACAGATACTAGACAAGTTCAGCCACCTACAGTTACGGTACCGACTATACCGCCTATTGTTTCGGAACCTAGCGTAAATAAAGTCACTTTGGCAGCCATCGGCGATGTTCTTATTCATAGCGAAATATATCAAGATGCCAAGCAGAAGGACGGCACATTTAACTTTTCTAAAATGTTTGAGAACGTACAGAGTTACATGCGTGTGCCAGACATTTTGGTAGCGAATCAGGAGACGATGATTGGAGGGAAAGAGCTGCGACTCTCTGGCTATCCGTCGTTCAATAGTCCGCAGGAAGTTGGGGATGCCCTCAAGGCGGCAGGGGTGGACCTTGTTACAGTGGCTAATAATCATTCGTTGGACCGCGGGGAAAAAGTTATTCAGAGTGCTCTGTCGTACTGGGATCGACTTGGCATTCCTTATACAGGATCATTTAAATCAAAGGAAGACCAGAAGAACATTCGTACGTTGGTCAAAAATAATATTACTTTCTCATTTCTGAGCTACGCCTATGGCACAAATGGCATCCCCCATCCGAAAGGGAAAACTTATTTAGTTAATCGAATTGATACGGCTCAGATTGCTCAAGAGGTTGAGCAGGCGAAGCGCTTATCTGACGTTGTCGTGGTAGCTATGCACTGGGGAACGGAGTATGAAACATTACCCAATGAGAGTCAGTTGGCGCTCGCGCAAAAGCTGGCGGACTACGGCGTTCATATCGTCATCGGTAATCACCCGCATGTTTTGCAGCCACCAGCTTGGGTAACAAGTACTAATGGCCACAAAACGCTAGTGTTATATTCATTAGGCAATTTCATATCTGCCCAAGGCGGAGTTGCCAAGCGAGTAGGCGGTATGGCGACGATTGACGTCGTCAAGACGGTGGGGAAAGAGAAGACGATTACGTTGAAACATCCGTCATTTCTTCCCACATTTACCTCTTACAAAAACATGACACAGTTCAAGGTGCTGCCTGTGGATCAAGTTACTCCTGTGCAGCTCAGCAACGGTACAATTCAATTTGATCAGATCAAGGAACATATGAGAACCTTTATGCAGGAACTAAACTTTATCGGCGTAGATAAAGTTAAATAAAACACCCCTCGAACGTCGAGGGGTGTTCGTTCTGGCGAAGCCTACGAGAGATTTTCGTCATCCTCGTTACTTGCTTGCGTCGTGCGCGCTTCGGCTAATTGTGCATGCGCCGCGTCTAGCTGCTCCTGCGCAGCCTGAATCACCTGCCGGCGATTATTGTCAGCTGTCTGGGCTTCGTTCAGATTGTGTAGGGCATCTGCCACAGCATTATGTGCTTGGGTTTCTGCGTTTTGTTGTTGATTGGATTGTTGATCTGACATGGAGAATCCTCCTAATTGTTGGTTTTTTTCCTGGTTAATATGCCCAAGAAGGCAGGAATCATTCACGCAGCGATAGAAAATGTCATGTGGAAGGGAGGCTGACGAGTTGAAAATAAAAAGTGTGAACCATTTTCTTTTTTCAGTTACTGATTTAGATACATCGATTTCATTTTATCAGCAAGTATTTGGGGCCAAGTTGTTGGTGAAAGGGAGAAGCTTAGCCTATTTTGACTTATGTGGTATTTGGCTCGCGCTGAATGTTGAGAAGGAAATTCCGCGAAATGAGATTCATTACTCGTACACTCATATGGCTTTTACAGTAGAAGAAGCAGATTTCGATGTGATGGTGGAAAAGCTGGAGCATTTAGGAGTAAATATACTTCCGGGGCGAACAAGAGATGAGCAAGATAAGCGTTCTGTCTACTTTACCGATCCGGATGGCCATAAATTTGAATTTCATACTGGCAACTTGGAAGACAGGTTAGCTTATTACAAAAAAGAGAAGCCGCATATGGCGTTTTATGAAGATGATGATATGCAGTGATGAAGCAGTCCGCCCACCCGTGTGTGGGAGTGGCAATTGAGTGGGAGGACACCCTCGCAGGACTTGGGTATGAGTAGCTGAGTGGGGGACAGCACGCTTGGRTTTGGTGGCTTACTTGCAATTAACGCCGATAACTGCAGCTACTTTCTGCGATAAATCCACTTTTATCCAATTAATAGGATTAGCTACCGCTAATTTCGCCGAATTGAGGGGATATCGCATATTACCGACATATTAGCTGCAGAATCTACCGCTAATCCGTCCCCTGTCACTGAGTAGGGG
>NZ_JBFTQB010000671.1:0-3670 GCF_056398785.1 Paenibacillus sp. 01T422
GTGAACAAAAACTGATTACCGTGAACAAAAACTGATTACCGAAGTGAAAGAACGAATCTCCAGAATTCAGATAGACGCCATATTAGGCAGTAGCTATATCGAGGAGTTTATTGAGGATAATCCGTACTCGCCTTTCCCTCAAGTCCAATATACAGAACGACCGGATACGCTATGCGCCGCTCTTCTAGAGGGTCGTCTTGGTATTTTGGTGGATGGGTCACCTATTCCGATTATGGTTCCAGTCACGTTATATATGCTTCTTCAATCGGCGGAGGATTATTATCAAAGATTTGTTGCGGCTACATGGATCCGGTGGATCCGATACTTCTTTCTACTCATTTCCTTCTTGTTACCCTCTGTTTATATAGCAGTAACTACCTATCATCCGGAAATGCTTCCACCAAATCTCTTGGTTGCTGTCGCAGCAGCAAGAGAAAATGTACCCTTTCCAGCCATTATTGAAGCAATTCTAATGGAGATTACATTTGAAGCGCTTAGAGAAGCAGGTCTTCGGATACCTAAACCGATTGGACAAACCGTATCCATTATAGGTGCATTAGTGATAGGGCAGGCAAGTGTTCAGGCGGGTATCGTATCTGCACCAATGGTTATTGTTGTCTCTATAACAGGAATTGCTTCGTTTATTATTCCACATTTCGATTTGGGACTTACTTTTCGACTTTTACGATTTCCGGTGATGGTTCTTGCTGCAACCATGGGCTTGTATGGTGTGATTCTGAGTATAATTCTAATCTATCTTCATCTTGTTACGCTTCGGTCTTTTGGTACGCCATATCTGACGCCAACTGCGCCAATTGTCTTTAGTGATTGGAAGGATGTACTGATACGAGCTCCTATATGGCTGATGAAAAAAAGACCTACATTGTATGGTACCAAAGACGATCAACGGTTGGTTTATCACCCAAGACCGCAAATTCCTGATGATGATGGAGATTAATGGGGGATGCATTTTATAGTGAGAAACCTCTGGTATGTTATTACTATCTCTGGACTGTTTTTGTTAACAGGCTGTTGGTCAAGAATTGAAATCAATGATCGTGCTTTCGTAACCGCTATGTTTATTGACTACCCAGAGGAAGGAGTTTATGAAGTTTCTCTGGGATTCCCGCTGCCTAATCGAATGGCTACCGGGCTTGTGTCAGGAGGATCGAACAACGGGAATCCCTATGCAATCGTAACAAAGAGGGCCGAGAGTGTTCCTGTTGCGATAAGGAAAATTCGTTCAGATCTATCTAGGGAACTATCGTGGGGGCACTGCCGTGTTATTGTCATTGGTCGGGATATGGCGGAACGGGGCATCAATCCATTGTT
Source organism: Paenibacillus sp. 01T422 (assembly GCF_056398785.1). Classification (NCBI taxonomy): domain Bacteria; kingdom Bacillati; phylum Bacillota; class Bacilli; order Caryophanales; family Paenibacillaceae; genus Paenibacillus; species Paenibacillus sp. 01T422. The sequence continues at coordinate 1,333 of NZ_JBFTQB010000671.1, forward strand.
AGAGTTTACAGCACGTGAACCGAATCTTCACACAAAAACCTTCTTATTTGTCTCTCCCACAAAAGGTCAGGATATATCGTTCTTGACTCCCGTTTTTGAAAGGCTTCCATCCGAAGTGCTCCGCGAATTTGCTCAAAGGAATGTAACCTTAGGTTCGACAGTCAAAGACTTCCTAGAAGCGAAAGCATCCGGGGGGGATATGGTCACTGGATTGCTTACCATTGGACAAACAGGAATGCTGAGCGAAAAAGGAAAAACAAGTACATGGGTCGGTACTGACGGTGCTGCATTATTCAAAAGTGGTGCTATGGTGGGAACACTGGACGTTATGGAGATGAGAGCAGGTCTTTGGTTAAATGGGAAAATGAAGAATTCCATGAACTCCATCAAATCCCCTACAGATGGGAAAACCATTAGCTTCCTTATTCAGACCTCCAAGACTTCAATCAAACCAAATCTCAATGGTACTCAAATTGAATTCAATATTCATATTGAAGCTGAAGATGATATCTTGTCATCTGAATCCGATATTGATTTAATGGATCCTAAACAAATTAACGTTCTTGAGGAATTGCTATCCAAACAGTTGAAGGACAGGATCATGCGTACCATCCTAACAACACAAGCCAAAGGGGTAGATGTATTTAACTTCGGAAGGATGTTCTCGTGGAGTTATCCGAAAGTATGGAAGCAACATAAAGGGGATTGGCATGAAGGGTACAGAGACTGTAAGTTTCTTGTAAATACAAAAATTCATGTTAAGAGAACGGGAAATATCAAGAATTCCGTCATTGGGAGACTTGAGGAATAAGGGGGAATGGCAGTGATTGGCATTACGATTGTTTTTATTTTAATTGCCTGCCATGAGCTGAGATATTTGAGTCATCACAAACGTAAACCTAGGACTTACTGGATCACATGTTCGTTTTTGATTGTGGCCTATGCATATAACATGGCCGTTTATTCAATTGACGATCTACCTGGAATGAGTCAGCTTATCGAATATTTATTCAAATTCTAGTAGTAAACTTGCGTCGAGAAGGATGGCGAGCTATGCAACGTATTAGCCAGATTGAGTTAGGTTTAATGTTTGTTCTATTTAACTTCTCCACCGCAGCGGGATTCTTAATAGGGCCACTTTCTGTACTAGCAGGTTTTCAAGGGTGGTTGGTTATTATCATTTCGCATGCAGGTGGATTGATGATTGCCTTTATCTCCATCGCTTTTGCAAAAAAACGGCCAGATGAGTTTTTCATTCAATACGGGAAAGAAAGCATTGGCAAATGGCTTAATATAATAATGATGATTGTTTATAGCTTTTTTTTTATTCTACTCGCAGGGATGGTGCTAAGACAAGCAACGGATTTTCTGGTGCAAATCTACTTGCCCTCAACCCCAGGATGGGTCGTTGCAAGTTCCTTTGGACTTGTAATCGCGATTGCGGTCAGATCCGGAATTGAAGCGATATTCCGCTGTGCATCGGGATTCTTTTTCGTTATTTTCTCTACAGCTGCCATTGTTCCATTGTTAGTGGGAAAAGAGTTGGATTTCCATCGGGCAATTGCTTTGCTAACAAATCTAAGTATGGGAGATCTAGTCTATACCAGCTATCCATTTATACCGTGGTTTGGTGAAATGTTTTTGGTTATTTTTATTTTCCCTTACATTGCAAAACCAGAGAAAACATTTCGATCTTTGTTTTGGTCATCTGTTCTCAGTCTCGTGTTCTTTGAAGTGTACTATTTACTATGTATTTTGTTATTCGATGAGCAATTAATGGGGCAACTTACCTATCCCGTATTAGAAATGCTTCGGTTTATTCGAATTGGAGATTTTCTGGAAAATTTAGATCCGATTGTAGCGGCGATATGGATGGCGGGCTTATTCGTAAAAATTAGTATTCTACTATACATAGCATTGCTCATTGCTTCAAAGTTACTAAAGCTTAAAGACGCAAGGCCGCTGTCATTTTCCTTCGGAGCAATTATGGTTGGACTGGCTATGCACTCTGTGAAAAACACAGTCGAACTCAATCAATTTATTTTGCATGCGTGGAAAAATTTCGCTTATCTCATTGAAATTTCTCCACTTCTTTATTGGGGGATTTCGATTATAAAAAGATTGTATCAGAACGGTTTTCGTAAAAACAAAATGGAGAGGGCAGAACCGTAGGGAAAGCATTCGCTGCAATGTGATTGCACCGATTACGTCGCGGGCACAGGTTGTTTTTTTCGTTATGGGAGATAATAATAAAATCCTTACAAAATATAGAAAAGGTGAGTGGGAATATGATTTATATTTATAATGATTTTGGTGGAACCCACACTACAGCTTTAGC
>NZ_JBFTQB010000672.1:0-4085 GCF_056398785.1 Paenibacillus sp. 01T422
ATTTTCTAGTAGATCATTTAAATTATTTTGGGGTATAGTAGTCATTGAGTAGGGCTCCTTCTTGGTGGTGTGGTAATCCCGAGAATACCCTACTTTTTTGTCGTTCGACCATACTCCAAATACTGGTACACAAACTATTTTACTTCATCGGTTTCGGAGATAATCATGCATTTTGTGCAGTTAATCTGATCGATACCATCGAAAATAGAGCAAAATCGCTATATTTGATGTACTTTTTACATCATTCTGTAATTTTTTAGCTGGTTCAGAAGCGAATTGACTGCACTTTTTACATCATGTTTGCGCTGCCAAGCGCACAAGCATTTTTTATTGCATAAAAAAGCTTGACGGCTCATACTCCGMCAAGCTTGATCTTGCTACTATACGAACCCCTACCATTCCATCTTCCTATTCACCATAGAGCCAACCTCCACCTCAACTGGCTTAACAAATTCAAAAAAACTAGCGGGGAATCCGGCTAAGGCTCTCCTAAAGGGAACTGGAGTCCTCTATCTGGACTAAACCGAGCTGTTTCCATTTTGAGCGGACCTACAGGGTCTTAATTAGCCTCTTTGGCGTGTTTTTCAGATGAGATTGGCAATATAGCGGAGCGTAGTTCCGCTTGCAGGTGGAAAATGTGCTTTTCCATAGAAATAGCGAACCATAGTTCCTATCGCCCGAACATCGTCAATTTTCTTTTTATTACTAACGTATTGTCAAGTTCGGGAGTCATAGTAGTTGGAGGGTCCTGAAATCTCACTATATAATCCGTTTTAGTAATTACTGGCTTCATTTGATCGCTGACTTCAATCGTATAATCCTTCCCAGCCTCCAACCCCAATTGATAGTAAACTCCTGCGATCGAATTGCCCTTATACCCTGTCTCCCATTTACTTCTATTCCATCCGATTACATACGCCTTATCTATGGAACCTCCGTCCATTACAGATAACGAGACGACCGTGCTCGCAGGTGTTGTCAACTTTACAACACACTCACAGTTGATGGTATAAGGCTCCCCATTACGCGTTGAAATTGAGAAATCGATATTCATGACTTCGGGTTCAGGTTCAAGCTTTGTAAATCTACCATTTATAAAGGTGTAGCGGTTATTGGTATCAGGAGGATTCTTTTCCTTGCTCGCCTGCACTAGTTGATAGCTAACTGTCTCTTTGGCTAGAACCATTAACGGATTGTCATGACTCGCCACAGCTTTGTAGTAAAGGTTTTCTCCAATGGGAAATAATTGATCGAATCGCCCTGCTTTCAGATTAATGGGATGATCCGAATCCAGACCAGCCTCAACTAACTTGAGGGTAATCGTTCCTTTCTGCTGCTCCGTTCGTACCTTTCCATAAACGATTCCATCTGAATCCGTTGTAACTTGCAGGCTGCTGACATTCCCTTGGTTCAAAACAGTCCCTTCTGCATTTGATAGCTCCATGCTAAAACCGGACTGACTTTCTCCATGCGCCTCTAACTCATATGTCTTATTTTTCTTCAGTTCTGCTTGGATATACATGGGCTCACCAGCATTAACATTGACTGTGACTTCTTTCTTTTGAGCTGGATCAAGAATCAGGGCATTCTTCTTTATCGTATCATTGGAGCTCGGTAAGACGGCACCAGGTTGTCCCGACGACGGCAACGCTACTGGCGCCACTGGCTCAGACGATGATTTCCCCCGCTCCGAAGCATGCAACGAAAGGCTGAGCAATGCCGCTGCTTCCCCACGACTTACAGGTGCCTGCGTGTCGTCCAACATTGACTGCAACGATGCGGGAAGTATGTCATGCCGTATGAAGGTCAGTGCTCCTCCAGCCCAGTCCTGTTCATTTTGTTGCACAGCCCCTGGAAAAAGCCTACTTAGCATAACTGCCGCTTCCTGCTTTCTCACATACTGCTTTGGCGAGAAATTCTCCTCGCTTGTCCCTTGGATAATCCCTGCTTTGTAAGCGGATACAATGTAGGGAGTTGACCATGCTTCATTACAGTCCTGAAACGGGATGCCGCCTTCTGCGGCTGGCAAACCGAACACCATAACGACTAGCTTAGCGAATTGTTCTCTGGTAAGTGGTGAATCAGGTGAGAATTGTCCGTCCGCTGTTCCTTCAACCAACTTCTTCGCAGACAACTCTTCGATGTAATTTTTATAAAGGTAGCCTTCTGGCACGTCCTGATATTTGCCTGTCTCCGCTAGCACCGAAGTTCCAAACATCATCCCAGTGCAAATAACCATCCCTATCATTCCAATAATCTTATGCCTTAAAATCATTTCTCAATCTCCTTGTTATTTGCATATGTATTGGCAATTTCCGGTACAACATTTCAAATTATACCACAATCTTTTGGTAGATTACGTTAATTTTTCAGCATTCCAACATAAAAAATGGGCTCACTCGAAGTAGATTCATCTACTCAGAAATAGCCCTTACTTACCCTATCCTATTTACCTATTAAGGAGTAATCATCTTTAACAGCACATCAACTCTCGGAAACTGGTAGCCGCCAATCTTCTGTACATTTAATACCATCAAACCGGAGAGGACCGATAAGTACGAAGAAATCATTTCTTCCAAATCGCCATCCATTAATTCACCGGCTGCCTGCCCTTCTCGGAATAAGGCTTTCAGCTGCGAGACGTAATTGTCCATGGAGTAACGCTCCATTAACTCCACGACCTTCTCAGGCACTCCATCTGAGGTTCTCGCCTGATGAATCAGCAGAAAATAGTCCGTTCCGCCTTCATCCAACATGTCTTGCGTTAATGCTCTTATTTTGTCAATCGGTGAGCCCGGAAGCTTATAAACAAATTGCATAGCTTCATCCGAAGCAAACATCGCCTTCTCAACAAGTGTTGTGAACAGCTCTTCTTTCGACGTAAAGTAATGATAAAGTAGTCCATGACTAATCTGTGCTTCAGCGGCGATCATGCTCATTTTCGTCCCAATAATCCCACGTCTTGCAAAAACCTTAAGCGCAGCGCTCATAATTTGCTCTCTGCGTTCATCTCGTATCTGAAGCTTTTGTTCTTCATTTAATGGAGACAAGACATCCTTCACTCCTAACTTGGAATCAATCTAATCAATGCTTCTTCCAGTGGCAGCTCGTATTCTTTCAGCAGGTCTGCTAGTAACTGCTGTCCTTCCTCCGATGACGCAAGAACCGACTTGACCATCTGAGGATGAAACAATTCATGCAGAGGCAATGACAGTGAATTAACGCCCCAGTACAAACCGAATAGTTTGAAATTATGATTCGCCGTTCCCTCTCTCAAGATCAAATTCATATACCGGCTGCCAAAAGCAACTCCCTTGAGAGGTTCTGAGCCAGCCTCATATTCGACGCCATCCCACTGCAAATCCGCCGCACAATTTAACCACCAGGCTGGTGTAATTGCTTTTTCTTGAATTGTACGTAGAAACTTTTGCTCAAAATGTGGCTCTGGGTTCGTTTGCCGCTCCTGCAGCATGGTGTCCAGCAAATCCACTTCTATAGCTGCAACCGTCATCCCTTGACCAAAAATAGGGTCATAGATGCAGTAGGCATCGCCCAACACTAACAATCCGTTCGGCCATTTTTCCATTTTATCATAATGGTGGCGGTATAGTTCAGGAACGCGAAAACCTTTGGGCGGAGCGATCGGTTCGAGTTCACGCAGGATTTCTGCAATCATTGGCGTTGGAAGCTGAGCGACCTCCTGCTCGAAATCTTCTGCATCCGTTGGCGGATAGTGCCCGCCTGGGCGATACAACATCATTTCAGCCACCTCATTCTCGATAAAGGAGAATACCCCCGCAAAGGTTCCATTCAAGGGTTGGCCCATGATGTTGATCACATCCCATTTCTCGATCAGATGCTTCCTATGTGCAGGAACGTTATATCGACGCGTACTGTACCCGATAGCTGCTTTCATCCGATCAGGGCGAGGTACGTCGTATCCAAACTCTTTCAACCATTGTGTCAATTTGGAGGCGCGGCCACTGGCATCCACAACAAGATCCGCCATGTAATCACGTTTCATGCCTAATCCCCGCTGACGGACTTCAACGCCAGTAACGGCTGTATGATTCGGAGTTGTATGC
>NZ_JBFTQB010000673.1:0-6300 GCF_056398785.1 Paenibacillus sp. 01T422
ACGTAAAGACAATACCCTTGTGTATGTTTCACCAAACGTGCAAGATTCGGAGGTCCTTCAGCAACTCCCTGTATTCAAACATCCCGGACATCCAGAACACGAAGATGCCAGGCGTTATGGGCAGGATTTGCTCGAAGTTAGCTCTTTCAACTTTTATTTTGCAGGACAACAACCTGGCAGTGTCTTTATCGTTACGACCGTTAGTCCGCTAGTTAACTTTACGCAGAAGTTTTTTCCAAGCCTATTCGGTGCATTGCTCGTTATATTGATTCTGACGCACAGTTCATTAACTTATTTTGTTTCAAAAAGCATCATTACCCCGCTGAGCAAGTTGAAAAATGCGATGAAACGTATCCAATCCGGCGATCTTGATTTCCAAGTCCAAATAACAAGCACAGATGAAATCGGTCAACTCAGCATGGCCTTCGAACAAATGCGCAAGCAATTATAAGAATCTATTCAAACGCAAGTTCAATATGAAGAAAACCGGAAAGAGCTTATTTCCAACATTTCGCATGATATTCGGACCCCGCTTACGGCTATTCGAGGCTACATTGATGGATTAGGTGACGCTATTGCCGATACGACGGACAAAAGACAAAAATATATCGAGATCATTTCATCCAAAGCAGAAGAGATGGATCATCTCATCGATGAGTTATTTCTGTATTCCAAACTGGATTTAAAGCGGGTGCCATTCAACTTTGAAGTTGTAAATTTCCCTGATTTTATAGCGGATTGGTCGGATGAGCTTGATTTCGAATTAAATAAAAAAGGTGTTTATTACGAATCAGACATCTCCATGAACCAGCAATTTCTAGTTTCAATTGATCGGGACAAAATGAAGCGGGTCTTTTCAAATATTGTGGACAATTGTTTAACCTATATGAACAAAACAGAGAAAAAGATTACCTTACACACAAGGATTGTAGGAACAAGTGTCAAAATAGAAATTACGGATAATGGTGCAGGCGTGGATGAAGAAGCGCTGCCTCACATATTTGACCGCTTTTACCGCGCTGATCCATCTAGGAACAGTAATAAAGGAGGAAGCGGATTAGGTCTAGCGATCTCGAAACAAATCATTGAGGGGCATGGCGGAACAATTAGCGCCCGCAGCCTGAAAGGCGAATGGACTTGTATGACCTTAAATTTGCCGCAATTAAGGCACAAAGATGGTGGGAATGAATGAAAAAGATACTCATAGTTGAAGATGAGCAACTTATTGCAGAACTAGAACGCGATTATTTGGAGGTTAGTGGCTATAAGGTCGATCTCGCGGCGGATGGTGAACAGGGGTTAAAGCTTGGATTGAGTGGTGAATATGATTTAATCATCCTAGATGTTATGCTTCCTTTATTAAATGGATTTGAAGTATGCAAGCAGATTCGGGAGAAACATCAGATTCCGATACTTATGGTTACCGCGAAAAAAGAGGATATTGACGTCATTCGAGGTCTTGGACTCGGTGCGGATGATTATATTACAAAACCATTCAAGCCAGGTGAACTGGTGGCAAGGGTCAAGGCTCATTTGGCTCGGTATGAGCGATTAATTGGCACGAAAGAGAATAAAGATGAAATACGTATTCAAGGTTTATTAATAGATAATAGTTCCCGCAGGGTGTTTGTGCATGAGCAAGAGATAACGATTACAACCAAAGAATTTGATCTGCTCTACTTTCTGGCTACAAATCCTAATCGTGTATTTAGCAAGGATCATCTGTTTGAGCGTATTTGGGGATTTGATGCAATGGGAGATGCACAAACGGTTACGGTCCATATCTAATTAGCAAAAGTACCAAAAGCTCACAACTAGGCATCGACTATTACGGCTGGAGTTATTACTTGACACGTGAAACGAAAGAAACCGCATTATTTCAGAAATCAATGACGTATTTGGGTCAAAAGAAATTGCGAGAACTCATACAAAAGGAACGCCCGGACGTTGTGGTCAATACGTTTCCTTTTGGGGCGGCACCAATCGTATGCAGTTCAATGGGCGTCAAAAATTTCACAGTACTTACGGACTATGCTTTACACGCAAGTTGGCTGCACCCCAAGGTCGATCGGTACTATGTGGCGACAGAAGATCTGAAGCAGCAAATTATTTTCAAAGGATATAGGAAGGACTGTGTAGAGGTCAGCGGTATTCCGCTAAAACAAGAGTTCGCAACTGCGAGCATTCGTAAGAGAACGCAATCACGACAAAAGAAGATTATTCTGATCATGGCTACAGAAAGCGGAGTAACTAGCTATCTGGATGAAATGTTGAATGCGCTGCTGCTTCTGGATGACTGTCAACTAGTCGTTATTTGTGGGCATAATGAGAAGTTAAAGCATCGAGTTAAAGCGGATTATGCAGCCAACAAGGGGATCACCGTTCTTGGATTTGTTGATAATGTTCATGAGTGGATGTCGAGAGCTATCTGTATTGTAACGAAAGCAGGCGGCTTAACGTTGACAGAGGCCATAGCCTTAAGATTGCCGGTTTTCGTATATAAGCCAAATGGCGGTCAAGAAAAAGAAAATGCCTTATATTTATCCAACCTTGGTGTAGCTTCAATTGCCAATAAAATGGAAGATTTTTTCGAAAATATTCAGTATTTCATTCAGCATCCAACCAGAAGTGAAGATATGCGAGCTCGTATGGAATCGTTGCAGAGAAATCATGCGGCGGCTCATATCGTCAATGACATGATGATGATTCTTAATCATTCATTCATGTCAGCTTCAATTTGAATAAATGAAATAATGCCTGATAATGATAACTTGAGGATGGATGTTCATTGAATTTGAAATTGCAACTAACCCGCGCTTTACTGCTTAGCCTTTTGTGCGCAATTGGCTTTGCGATTATTGCTCTAGGGGTATCGGACAACAAGCTAGTACACTTCGATAATCTCGTCATAACATTTGTAAATGGCATGGAATCTCCGCTTCTGACAAGTCTCATGAAATTCTTTACTTTCATTGGCGGAGGCGTTCCTGTCGTCGTTGTTWCRYTAATCATTATGTTTTTTTTGTATAAGGTGCTGCATCATCGAAGAGAGTTGATTTTATTTATTTGGGTCGTTATTGGGTCGGCAATTTTGAACGAATCATTAAAACTTATCTTTCATAGAGCCAGACCCATGTTACATCGCATAATAGACGCCAATGGATTCAGTTTTCCTAGTGGGCATTCCATGGCCGCATTTAGTTTATATGGGGTTGTCGCCTTTTTGCTTTGGAGGCATGTTTCAACGCCCATTGGTCGTGRCATCTTACTTATAGTAAGTACTATGATGATTATGGCGATAGGAGTCAGCCGAATATATTTGGGTGTGCATTATCCAAGTGATGTGATCGGCGGTTTCTTAGCTAGCGGTAGTTTATTAACCGTTTCTATTTGGTTTTATCAACGCTTTCAAGAAAAGCGGTACGAGGCAGCCACTTAAGGAAAAATAAAAAGACGGCATTCACTTGAATACTACAGGTGAATGCCGTCTTTTTATTCGACAAAACGAATCGAAATATGCCGATTTTCGGCAGCGTACTAGTTCATTAGACATATTTTGGAGGACGCAGAGAGGGGAAAGGTCTCATAGGTAGAAAAAGGTAATTGACAAACTATTTTACACCTAATGATGGAGGTGAAGCACGGTGCTGCGACGCCCTGTACCCATTTTTATCCAGCTCTTGGCGGGGATGTTCCTGATTGCCGCACTGGCGATCGCGCTTACAAATTTGCTTAATTACCGTATGACTTCACAGATTGTGCTCAACCGTACTGCAAGCTATACCCAAGAATCCGTGGAGCAGCTGTCTGCCAAAATTGATGTTTTGCTGCGGCAATATGATCAAGCCTCGCAAATGGTCGCATTCGATGAGAAAGTGCTAGCTGCTTTGCAAGCGGATTGCCCCCCGCAAGGCGCTGAAACTCAAGTTTCAATTGATCTAAATCGGTATTTGGCGGAAAAAATACGCTATATTGCCGGGGATATGCTGCTTCATTTATTCGACCGCAACGGTCACGCCTACGCTTCGAATGAATCGCTGCAGCTATTCTGGCGGATGGCAGACGATGTAGCTGCTGTGAGCTGGTACAGCAAAATGCAAACGCTTGACGGGCACATGCTGTGGGTATATGGGCCAGCCTGGCGGGACGGGGAAATCCCGGCGATCATTGGTGCTCGCAAGCTGAAAGACCCGTCAAGTCTGACGCCACTCGGGGACGAGTTTATTGTGTTTCCGGTGGATAAAATCAACCGTATCATCGGCGAAACTGGTCAGCGGATTGAGCGAAAAGTGCAAGTGATGGATTCCATCGGCAACATCGTGTATTCTACGGTGCCACGAGAAATCGGCACGGCTGCTGACGTAGGCCTGTTCAGTAAATTTGGAAGAAATGCGCAGCCCTTCTTCGAATGGAAGACAAGGGAAGATCAGCGTCAAGTGTTGGTGTCTTATGCGAAATCCTCCTACAGCGGTTGGACAACAATCGCTTATTTCAAGCCCGAAGCAGTCAATAGCGATGCTTCACAAATTTGGGCTCATGCGCTGCTCACAATGGGCGCAGGCATCCTTATTGCGCTCGTATTTGTGACTTATTTTACCTGGACGCTAACCAAGCCTATCCGGCTGCTAGCCGATGGCATGAACCGACTGCGCAAGGAGGGGGTCAAGCCGATTGATAAACCATTTGCGAGCCGTGAGATCACTAGACTTTATGCCAATTACAACGCCTTAGTGGAGGAACTGGAGGAGGTCGTAGAGCGATTGTCGGAGCAGCAAATTACGGTCCAGTGGGCGCAGCTGGTTGCGCTTAAAGCACAGTTTCGGCCTCACTTTCTGTATAATTCGCTTAATCTGATTTACTGGACCATTGAAGATGAACGACCGGACCAGGCGCAAGCTATGACTCTCGCGTTAAGTGAGCTGCTTCGTTATAGTGTCCATCCTTCGACGGATCTCGTAACACTTGGAGAAGATATGGAGCAGTTGAACCGATATTTGCTTTTGCAGCGTGCGAGATATGGGGAGAAGTTTCAGGTAAACATTGCGGTAGAGGATGGATTGGAACAGCAACGCGTTATACGACTCGTACTCCAGCCTCTGGTCGAGAATGCTTTCCATCATGGCTTGGAGCAGCAAGATGAGAGGGATTGGCAAGTCCGTGTGCGGATTTATCGCCAAGATGGCATGGTGAAGTGCTCTGTGTCTCTCTAAGAGCCCGTTAGGTGGGCTGCAGGTTATGTTGTCATTGCCACTTCAGACCTCGGATATGGTTACAGTGCCGCCGATATTGTCCAAAAAAGGGGGGACTGGCGCTGCCTAAGTATCGGAAAGGAAGTTATTTTACCTATTGGCTCATTAGCTGTCTTATGAGTTTCCTATTGCTGACGTCATGTGTCCCAGAATCGGCTTTGCCAAGTGTGGATGGAAATACGGCAAGGGTCGAAAAACTTCGTGTTTGGCTATGGCCGGGAAGCGGGCTTGATCGGCTAATTAAGAAGTATATGGCGGAGCATCCTGAAGTGGATGTGGAAATTGTTAGCTTTCAGTTCGATGATATTTTGCCGGGACTGATGACGGCTCTTGCCACCAAGGCGGATACGCCCGATCTTGTTTTGCTTGAGGCTTCGCAACTGAATCAGGTAAAGCGTTTTCAAAGTGAATTTTACAATCTGTATGATTATGGCGATGAGAGGGAGCATTATCTAGATTGGAAATGGCGTCAAGCTGAAAGTAAGGACGGCAGTTTCCTGTTTGCAATGCCAGTGGACATCGGTCCTGTTGCCTTAGCGTACCGCCGGGACTTGTTTAAGATGGCAGGACTTCCTGTAGAGCGGGAGGAAGTGGCGAAGGTCCTGACTCATTGGGAGCAAATGGAGCAGGCTGGGTTGGAGATTAAGAAGAAAACGGGTGCCTACCTGTTCGATAATTTGGCCAACTTGTTCATGAGCTATTTGAACCAGTTTGACGGTCATTATTTGACGCCGATGGACCACGAACTCGATCCGCATGTGAAAGAGGCATGGGATCAAGCTGTACGCTTCCAGAAGCTCGGGCTGAATGCGGGCCTTCCATCGCAATCTTCTGCCTGGGCCGAAGCAGCCGTCAACGGTAAGTTTGCCGTCGTTTTGGCACCGTCCTGGCTTCATGGAGCTTTCAAGAAAGTTGCACCCGCTACAGCAGGTGTCTGGGATCTGGCCCGAGCTCCTGGACTTCCCTCGAATTGGTCAGGGACGTGTCTGGCCGTTCCACGGACGAGCCGAAATCCACATGCGGCATATGAGCTCGCTCAGTGGCTGACGGC
>NZ_JBFTQB010000674.1:0-3657 GCF_056398785.1 Paenibacillus sp. 01T422
GTCTTTGTAGACATCCACATTGTTTTGCAGACCAGCAGCCAGCGCATGCTGACTGTTGCGGATCTGAATCGTCTTGGCCGCATTGTTGCCTTCGAGCTTGCCGTTCATGTCCACATCCGTCATACCGGTATCACCGGAAATTTGCGGCTCGTCGTAGATAACAGGCACGGGAACACTGACGAATTTGTCCTTGATTTTCCCCGAATTTACAGACTCGCTGACGAAAATTAAGGAGAATCCGTTCGCTTTCTCAGTTGTCACTTCTTTATCAGCAACCACGGTCACATTCATCCCGTGTTTTTCTTTGAACCGCTTGATCACAATCCCGTCTCCACCGCCTTCTTGGCCGATAAAAAGCACACTTTTCCCATTGCTCTGCGATTTCGCTGCAGCACTGGATGACGGTTGATTCGATACCGATACGGGATGACTAGCGACCGAGCTGCAAGCGGATAACGTAAAGACCATACAGGCCATCAAGGCTGCATTTACCCTTTTCATAGACGGACTTCCTCCTTGTCAGGCACGTTTATTTTTGTCCATTCTGAGCTGCCCATTGAACAGCTGCATCCAAAAGTTTATAGCCATCCTCGGTTTGATTCATTTCTTCCCCTGCACTCAAATAGAAGAACACCTGCCGGGAAAGTACCGGCTCATTATTGATATTTTTTGCCCCTTTCTCATAGCCGAAAACAACTGCTTTCTTATCATCCCCGGGCGCCGTTACAATCGTAACAGCCTCTTTGCCCGGAATGGCGTAACCGATTTTTCCATCATTTTTATAAACGGTAACCTGATCTTTAAATCCAGCTGCAAGCGGATGTTTGCTGTCTTTAATTTGAACGGTTTTCGCCGCGCTCAGCTCATTGTAATCAAGCAGCCCCGTTAACGCTGATATACTTGCCACTTGGGGCTTGGCATATACAACGGGCACCTTGGAGCCTTTAAGCTGGGCATTGATCCTGGAAGCATTGACCGTAGGACTGACATAAACGACCCCATAGCCGTTCACATTTTCTGTCTTGAATACGTTATCCGCCATATCAATGACGATGTAACCTATCTTCTCAAAATGCTTCACCACATAGGGATCATTCGTCCCTTCACCACGTTTGATATAGAGCATTTTGACTGGTCCAGCTGACGTGCCTGCCGTACTCTGCGTTGATTTCGAACAAGCCGCCAGCATGGCAATCATGACGCCAACTAAACATAATGCGAGAAGACGTTTCATCTCTTTTTACCCTCCGCTTCAACTGTTAGTTCCTACGTTTCTATTCCACTAAGCCTGTTCGTTCTACGCCTTCTACAAACCATCGCTGCGTGAACGTGTACAAGAGAAGTGGCGGGATAATCATTAAAAACGTTGTGGACATTCGGATTGCTTCATCATTTACGGACGGACCATAAGCTTCTGCTTGTTGACGCAGTGCGGATGCAATCTTCTCAATCCCGAGCGATAGGGGCGCTGTTTCAATATCCGATAAGTACATGCTCGGCAGATAGAAGTCGTTCCATGTCCAGATGAAGGAGAACAGAAATACGACGAGAATCGCTGGTTTGGCAAGCGGCATCATGACCTTGTAAAAGATTTTAAAGACGCCAGCCCCGTCAATACGGGCTGCTTCTTCCAGCTCCTTCGGCTGCGTGGAGAAAAATTGCCGGTAAATGATAACGAACAGGGCTCCTTTTAACCCCAAGCCGAAAAAGGCCGGAACAATGATCGGATAAATCGTATTCAGGAGACCTAACTGCCTGGCATAAATAATATTAGGCAGGATCGTAACTTGCATGGGCACAATAAAGGTTAACATCAGGAAAAAAAACAGCACTCGCTTAAAGGGGATTTTCAGCCTAGCAAATGCGTAACCCGTAACTGCGCACGATAAGGTTTGCAGGATAGCGACCGAAAGCGAGAGGCCCAGGCTGATGCCTAGCGCCTTTGGATATTTCATCCACGACCAAGCCTCCTGGAGGTTCCCAAGGTAGATCGTCCTTGGGAACCAATTGACGGCGGGATCGAGCAAATCGTCCGCATTTTTGACCATGGTCGCTATCATGTGCAGGATCGGCTTCAAATAAATGTAAGCCGTATCCAGCAAGATCAAGTAGATGAACAACTTGAATAATAGACCTTTATCCGCTTCTCTTCCGATAATCGCATAGCGGATTTTACTGAGCAGCTGCAGCATGCCGATCGTCTGCTCTTCTTTCAATTTGATACGAAACATAACGTCATCCCTCCTGTCGTAAACGTGTTAAGCACGATGTGACTTTGTCACCCTGGCGAAAATAATGAAGAGGATCGCTAAGAAAAAAGCGATGATCATGAAATAGATCCAGAACAAAGCGCTGTATTGTCCATACTCGCTTTCCCTTACCTTCGACAAAATCGGATTGGTTGGAAAAGTAAATAAATCGACAACGGTATAAATCAAATTGAGGAAAATGAACGGCGTCATTGCAGGAAGCGTAATTTTCCAGAACGTTTCCCAAGGACCTGCTCCATCAATGCGCGCTGCTTCATAAGCGGAATTCGAGATCGTCTGTCTGCCACCCAGGAAGATCATAATTTGAACGCCGGAGTACCACAGAATAAGTACGAACGAGTTCAGAATGGAAATTAGCGGATCTGACCAAGTTGCTGATAAGTTAGCCTGGATAAGGCCTGAAATGTTAAATTTGGACATAAAACCGAGATCGCCTTCGCCCTGCGTCAGAAACTCCTTCACAACTTCTCCTGTCGCCAAAATGACGGGCAGGAAGAAGATGGCACGAAAAAATGTGCGGCCTGGGAATTTCTGATTCAGTATAATAGCGATTAACAGCGCAAAAATAACAATGATCGGAATCATAAAAAGCGCTTGGCGCAGGAATGGTAGCAGTTGATTGTACAACAGGCTTCCGTTCTCAAACAGAATATACTTATAATGCGTCCAGCCGATGAAACGGGTCGTTGTCTTGGTTGCGGTTATCGTGACATCCTGGAAACTCATAAATAAGGAATAGCCGATCGGGAACGCCATAAAAAAGATAAAGCCGATGAACCATGGGGCTATGAACAACGTTCCTTCCAAATATTCGATCAGGGATGACCTAATTCTCGCTTTACGATTCATTTGCCTCCCCCTCCTCGAATGACAACAAAGTTATGTGCCGGTACGACCACATCCCCGTTCCGGTATTCCGTCAAATTATAGTTAACGATAATTCGTTTTCCATTGGAATAAGTCGTCTCTTTCACACCTTCAGCAAGTTTCTGATGTCCGGTAATAAACTGATCTTGCACATCTCCGAGCGCTTCGTTATATCGCTTATACTGCTCGGAGGCGAAATTTTCCCAATCTGGGTAATACGTGTTATAGAAGCGCAAGCCGTATGAATTCACGTATTTTTTCGTTTCAGCTTTCGTGAATACGAAGGATGGCGCCGCTCCGTATTCGATATCCCGTAAGAAATCGTTCACATCTTCCTGACGGTTGTTCACATATTCGGATGAATACGAAACTAATCCGTGTGTAGCAATTTGGGCGAATGGCACAGATTCATCTGAGAATAAATCGTAGGAATTGTCATAAACCATGCCTCGGATGTAATTGATATGCGGCAGCGCGTAGACATTCGATTTATCTCCCTGTACACCGCCAAGCGTATCTT
>NZ_JBFTQB010000675.1:0-3635 GCF_056398785.1 Paenibacillus sp. 01T422
GGGTTACAATCGTTGATATGGTCGTCAAAGAGCTTGGTGCAGCTCCAGAAAACATCAAAATTCAATACGTGCGTCCTTAGTTTAAAAGGGCTGTCAACCCTGCAAGGGAGGGCACAGGAAAGGGTCCAGAGAAAACTGGACTCTTTCCATTTCTTGCGTTTATGGGTATAATACATACGTTGCGGCTATGAAACCGCATCTTTTACTGGTTCACCAACTTTGAAGGAGTGACATGAATGTTCAAATTGAGTGAAATCAAAGAGTTAATAAAACTCGTCGATCAATCCTCTTTACAAGAACTTGAAATTGAAAATGAAGGTGCTCGCCTGTCGATTCGCAAGCCGAATAAATCAGAGCCTGTATACGTAACTGCACCAGTTCAACACACATATGCTCCGATCGGTCAAGCAAGTGTTCCTCATGCAGCACCCGCTGCTTTGGAAACTTCTGTACCTGCGACTACTGGACATGCTAAGCAAGAGGACTCATCTTTACATAAGATCGTTTCACCTATGGTAGGAACTTTCTATCAGTCTGCTTCTCCTGGCACTGCTCCTTTCGCAAGTGTTGGTCAAAAAGTAGGCGATAAAACCGTGGTGTGTATTGTTGAAGCTATGAAATTGATGAATGAGATTGAAGCAGAAATCAAAGGTGAAATCGTTGAAATACTCGTTGAAAACGGTCAACTTGTTGAGTATGGACAGCCTTTATTTTTGGTGAGACCGGAGTAAGTTAGTATTGCTAACGGAAAACTCTTAGGAGGAAAATTAATGGAATTTCATAAAATCCTAATAGCGAACCGAGGAGAAATAGCTGTTCGTATTATCCGGGCTTGCCGTGAGATGGGCATTTATACAGTGGCTGTTTATTCAGAAGCAGATCGAGAAGCGCTGCATGTGCGACTTGCTGATGAAGCCTATTGTATTGGTCCGACTGCGTCCAAGGACAGCTACTTGAACTTCACGAACCTGATGAGTGTTGCTACACTAACAGAATGTGATGCCATTCATCCCGGTTATGGATTTTTAGCGGAAAACGCTGACTTCGCAGAAATCTGCGAAAGCTGCAACATTACGTTTATCGGTCCTTCACCTGACGCCATTAGCCGAATGGGTGATAAGGCGGTTGCCAAACAAACGATGAAAGATGCGCGAGTGCCAATCATTCCAGGGTCTGACGGATTGGTTGACAATGTAGACGACGCAATCGTCATTGCTAGAGATATTGGCTACCCAGTTATCATTAAAGCGACAGCTGGTGGTGGTGGTAAAGGGATTCGAATTGCAGAAAACGAAGATACGCTAGTCTCCCAAATTACGGCTGCGCAACAAGAAGCGCAAAATGCTTTCGGCAACGCCGGTATTTATTTGGAAAAATATTTGACGGGCATGAAGCATGTTGAGATTCAAATTATAGCGGACAAACATGGCAACGTTGTTCACTTGGGTGAGCGTGATTGTTCCGTTCAACGTCGCAGACAGAAGCTCGTAGAAGAAGCACCTTGTCCGATCCTCACGCCAGAAACGCGTGCAGCGATGGGGCAAGCAGCTGTTCGCGCAGCCAAAGCGGTTAATTACTCAGGTGCAGGAACATTGGAGTTCCTACTTGGACCTGACGGTAATTTCTACTTCATGGAAATGAATACGAGAATTCAAGTTGAGCATCCCGTAACGGAAATGATTACAGGCATCGACATTATCCAAGAGATGATTCGCGTTGCCGAAGGCAATCCGTTATCCTTTTCACAAGAAGAGGTTCGTATCAACGGGTGGGCGATCGAATGCCGTGTGAACGCAGAAGATCCGAACCGGAACTTTATGCCTTCAGCAGGTCAAGTGAAATTCTACTTGCCGCCAGGCGGATTCGGGGTTCGCGTGGACAGTGCGGTTTATCCGGGTTACACGATTCCTCCGCACTATGATTCTATGATCGCCAAACTTATCGTCTGGGGAAGTACGCGCGAAGAAGCGATTGCCCRCATGAAAAGAGCGCTAACGGAGTTTGCGGTTGATGGTGTTAACACAACGATCCCGTTTCATCTGAAGCTGCTCGAGCACAAGAAGTTTATCAAGGGTGACCATGATATTAAATTCTTGGAAGAGCACGATGTGAACGATGCAGATTCATAGATAATCATTTGTCATATTTTTGGCAAAATGGTATAGTAATAAATTAAGGATGGCTTATCCAAAAATTCTTAGGAGGTGCCACAATGAGCACAATCGCTCCGGATTACGTCAAAACAGACATGGGCAGCATCCAAATTGCCCCCGAGGTTATCGAAATCATTGCCGGTTTGGCAACGGTGGAAGTGCAAGGAGTAGCGGGGATGAGCGGTGGGCTTGCTGGCGGCATTGCTGAATTGCTTGGGCGCAAGAACTTGTCCAAGGGCGTAAAGGTAGAAGTCGGACAACGTGAAGCTGCCATTGACGTCTCCATCATTATTGAATATGGTAATCGCATTCCTGAGGTTGCTAGCGGCATTCAACAGAATGTGAAGCACGCAATTGAATCAATGACAGGACTTAGTGTCGTTGAGGTTAATGTTCATATTCATGATGTTCATTTTAAACAGGCAGATAAACCGGTTGAAGAAGAAACAGCAGCTGCTGGTCGAGTGAAATAAGGCGGAATTGCTGCATCCATATGGATCATTGAAACCCCCTACAGCATGCAGGGGGTTTCCTCTAACTATAGGAAGGGGACAAGCTTACGTGGGTAAAATTGTGGACAGGCTCTTGCTGCTTCTCTATAGCCTAATTATTTTCGTTGCATCTATCCTTGTATTGTTCACAGCATCGAGCTGGATCCCGCTAGAACAAGTAGGTCAAACGTTACATAATTTCTACTTCGAGAAGAACTATGCATATCCGGCCATCATTATCAGCTTGATTATGCTATTAATTTCTGTTCGGTTTCTCATTCTAACGCTTCGCCGCGGCCGCGCTCAAGCGCCATCGATTGATCAACGCACCGATTTTGGTGATATTCGCATTTCCATGGAAACCGTCGAGAATTTATCGTTGAAAGCTGCTGGTCGTACGAAAGGTGCCAAAGACCTCCGCGCACGTGTAAGAGTGAATCAATCAGGTCTTGAAATTACACTCAGAACCATTGTGGATGGAGAAAGTTCGATTCCTGAACTCACGGAAGAGATGCAAAGTACTGTGAAAAGTTACATAGAGGACATTACCGGCATTCCTGTAGCTTCCGTAACCGTATTCGTAGCAAATATCGTGCAATCAGCCCCAACGTTTAAAAGCCGAGTCGAATAGAGGTGAACCCACTCATGTGGAATGAATTGTGGGAGTCCCATAGGGGCAAAGTGATCGGAGTGGCAGCAGGCATTTTCTTCGGCTTCATTTATTTATTTTTTGGATTTTGGGATATGTTGATCTTTGCATTCATTGTTCTGGTCGGATTGTATATCGGAAACAAATTGGATCGCAAGGAAAGTTTCGTCATGCTTGAAGACATTTGGCGCTATCTCACGCAAAAATGGAGAATGTTTCGCTAAAATCCCTGGTACATCCATGGATTTTTTTGTTTGGATTGGCTCCATTATGACGTATACTAACAAAAAGAGCTAATTAGGGCGAAATCCGTTTTGCCGAGCAAAACGCAAAGTTAATGCT